>JAISNG010000137.1 GCA_031276365.1 Campylobacteraceae bacterium
GGGGATTTTAGATTTGCGCTCGGCGGCACATTGGGATATGCGAGAATGAAACTAAAAATTGACAATCACTCAAGGTCATACAATGGATTTGACATAGGCGGCAAAATCGGCGCAATCTACAACATAAACCAACATAATGAACTGGAGTTTGGATTAAGGGCGAATTACTCTTATTACGGCGAAAAAACTGTTGGCGAACGACGTTACGGCGGAAGAAATTACTACGTAAATGTAAGCCCGTATCAGTTGCAAAC
Source organism: Campylobacteraceae bacterium (assembly GCA_031276365.1). Classification (GTDB taxonomy): domain Bacteria; phylum Campylobacterota; class Campylobacteria; order Campylobacterales; family Campylobacteraceae; genus JAIRKW01. The sequence goes on from JAISNG010000137.1 coordinate 255, forward strand.
TGGGCTTTATTTCGGATATAATTTCAAATTTTAGCGCACTCATGCAATAAACGTAAGAGCTTTAAAGTCTCTTATCTTTTTGCCTATTTGTGATTTCGGTATTTTTTCAACCATGATAATTTTCATAGGAATATTAATCGTACCAAGCTCTTTTTTGACAAGATTTCCAAGTTCGCTTACTGTCGGCTTTTCGCCCTCAATGTAGCAAACCAAACTTTCGTCCTTGAGCGAATTTTCATCTGCGTTTTTCACAACGTCAATAAGTGTGGCTTTAACCTTCGGGTGAGCTTCGATTATATTCTCTATTTGTATCACAGAGAGCCTTTTGCCGCCGATTTTGACGATATTTGACACTCTGCCTTTTAATTCAAACCTCTCTCCTGTGAACTCTACTTTGTCAAAACTTTTTATTTCGCCGCCAAGATATTTAAGTCCGCTCTCATACGAATAGTCGCTGACCCAAGGTGAGCGTACATGCAAACAGCCGTCATTAGCTTTTGTACAAATAACGCCGTCCATCGGCTGCCATAAACTCTCGCCGTTTTTTCTGTATGCTATGCCGCCTGTTTCGGTAGAGCCGTAAAGTTGAATGATATTTGCGTTAAATCTTTCGCAAAATTCCGCCGCACTTGCATTGGACAGCGGCGCAGTCGAACTTACAAAAAGCGCACCTTCAAAGTCATACCGTTCGCTCATCTGCAAAAGAGCGTTGATATACAAAGGCGTTGTAGCTACAAGCGTATTTTTACCTGCCATTGCTGCCAAATCCGCAGGCAAAAACCGTTCGCGAAAACGCAAATCAACATCCAAAAACTTTGCCAGCAACAGCATCAATATGCCGTAAATATGTATAAAAGGCACGGATGCCGCCATTTTGGTGATATCGTAGGATTTGACAAGATTTGCCAAAACGCGCACTTCGCTTTGTAGATGTTTTTTGGTTTTAAAAACTCCAGCAGGCGCGCCAGAAGTGCCTGACGTAAAGAGCATAACATCATAATCAACACCGCAAAATCTCTCATCTTTTGAAGCGCTTTTAAGTAGAGGCAAACGCATCTCGTCTTTTAGTTTAGCGCTTAGATATTTGTGCGAAGTGTCGTATAAAACAGCTCTTGCATTTGAGTAAAAAGCCTGAAATATTGCTACCGCGCTTTCAAATTTATCTTCATGTTCTATCAAACCGCACGCGTTTTCAAGCTCTTTGACTTTGCACTTTTGTTCGTTTACTTCATAAATCTTTTGCGTCAAATCTTCATTATCAAGTATCAGCCTCATCTTTTGTCCTCATAAAGTATAAAAGTATTGTTATCATAAAACATGCACAAAGAGCTGTTATGCCAATAGCCCTCATGGAGGCTATGGAACTGAACGCAAGCACTCCAAAACCGGCAACTGTACTCAAAAGCGAGTAACATATCGCTCTTTTGACTCTTTTGCCGCCGCCCGATACACTATAAATACCGTAATCCACGCTCATCGCCGCAACAACAATAAGCATAAATATATGAAGTACGGTCATTTTTGTAAAGATAAATATGCAAAGACAGAAAGCCAAAGGCGCAAATATAAAACTCAAAGCCTTCAAGGCAGATTTACGTGCTGCAAAAAGAGTCGTAAAAATGATTAAAACAACTATAAATACGCCGGCAAATACAAGCTCTCCACGCACGCGAAGCAACTCTTTTTCAAAAAGTCGAACGGAATTTACCGCCGTTATATCATCGCTTTGAGTTAAGTTACCAAAACCAGAAGCGTAAAATACATTATCTTTTGAGCGTACAATTTGCGCAGCGCTTAAAAACTCTTCCGTATAAATCGGCGTTGTTGCGTAGAGCAGTTCATCGGCGTAAGCTTTGTCAAAAAAACCGCTCTTAAAACCAAGTGTCGGCGCGATGGCATTGACATTTTTTCTTAAAAGCCCAAAATCAAGCTCTCTTATTTTTGAGAATTTTTGCTTATGTTCGTCTGCGCCAAGCAGTGAAGCTGCGCCGAAAAACGCACCGTTTTTTTGCAGATTTTTTGCCTCTTGTATTAACTCATCAAGCGAATTGGCTTTCAAAAGTACGGCGCTTTGGTCAGCAGAATTTATCATCGCGGCTTTGGCGTCCAAAGAGCGGTTTTTTATATCCAGCGCTTTTACATCATAATCAAATGATATCCAAAGCGGCGAAATAACGATAATTACAAGACTTGCAATAACGACAAAAAGCGGATTTAAGAGCGGTTTGCCGTCAAAATCAAATACAGCGCTTTTATCTTCGCCAAATCCCAAATGCGGATAAACAAATGCAAATGATACATATGCAAATAAAAGTGCGGCGGCGGAAGTCAGGGCTATTTGTGATATGAGTGTGAAATTTACAAAGCCTAAAGCCACAAAAGCCGCAAATGTGGTGAAAAATCCAAGAAAAACGCTTTTGGAAAAAGAGGGTTTTTTATAAAGCCCCAAAATGTAATAGTGAAACATATAATCAATAGATATGGCGCTTACCGCCGCACTGAATATCAATGAGTAGAGCGAGATTTCACTCCAGATAAGCGCCGCCGCAATCTGCGAAAAAGCCGCCGCGCTTAAAAGCGTCAAAACCACGCATACTAAAAGTGCGCCCTGTCTTAGCCAATATAAATACAAAAGCGCCAAAACAAGCGCAGAGAGCGAAAGTATGAATTTGACCTGCGAGCTGAAAAGCGCGGCATTTTCTACATGATAAAAAAACGGCGAAAATATAAAGGCATCTTTGTCATTTATGATATCAAAAAGCTCGTGATAATACTCTTCATACTTATCAGGTGTGATATTCAGCTTGAAAACAACGCTTGTATCGTAACCGTCGATTGACGGTATAGACGCGGATATTTTACGGTTTTCAAACAAACCAAGCGGGTCATGCGCGTCTATCGTAAGTGTGAAACCCTCCAAAAGTTCCTGTTTTAAACTCTTAAGTTTCTCTTTTATCTGCTCTTCGTTCGGCAAAGTTTCGGGCATTTTAGCAAGATAAAAGCGATATTTTTCGGCAAAATCCAAACTCTCTTTGCTTGTGAGTTTTTCATATCCGCTCAAATGTTCTATCTTTTCAAGCATCTGCGCCATCTCTTCATTTTTGGCGGCAAGTACTACATGCTGTGAGCGCACGCTTTTTTGATAAAGCAAAAGCGTCTGTTTTGATTCGCTCTCAGGTAGTAAAACATCAAAAGACGAAGAGAGCCTCTCTTGTATGTTAAGCCCGAAACAGACGGCTAAAAGCAAAATAAGAACAGCAGCTAAACTACCTCTTTTCAACCACGTCAATAACTATCCTTGAACTGTCCATAGAGAAAATCTCAATCTTTTTTACGACATCAGCTTCTATGGAGTAGATGATTTGAGATAAGGGCGCAGAAGTTGAAAAAGGCGTTAAAACAATATCTTTACCGTCATTTGTCAGCTTGAAAAACTTTTTAAGTCCATTTTCATCTTTTTCAAATATCGCTTTGAAAACAGTAAACATGTAAGCAATATGCTGTTTCTCTTCAACGCTTTTTTGTACGGAAGAGTTTTTGGCCTGCATAGTGATGATACCATTTTCAAGCGTTATTTTACGCTCATGAGGCGAAAGGTAGCTGACAGAAACCCTGTCCCCTTCAATCTCTATTTCGCCCGCTCTTACGCTCTTTTCATTCAGCGCTTCAATATGGCGCGTTTCTAAAAATTCTATCTTTACACTCTGCGCAAAAACAGGTATCAACATAAGAAATAAAAAAAATATCCTAACCATAACGCCTCTTTTGCAGATATATGCACAAAATTGCGCCAAGCGCAAATACTGTGTACCAGCCCACAGATACGTAAAAAGCCCAGAGCCATCTTGAAGCAAATATCAAAAAGCCGACATGTAAAAGTACATTTATCCATGCCGAGAACATCCAAATCGGAGCGGTAAAGAAAATTTGCTCCTCTTTGATATTTGGAAAAAACCGCTGATTTTTGACAAAATTTTTCACCAGTAGAGTCGTTGTAACGCGCATGCTTAAGAGTATAGCAACACCCAAAGAGACAGCAAGCGGTCCGAATTGAAGCCAGACAATTTTGCCAAAAAAAAGCGTGCTTAAAGAGATGAGGAAATAGACAAATGGTATAATCCATACGGGATTTCTCTTTGCCGCGTGCATGATAATCAATACGCCGCTTAAAGCCAAAACGACAACGGCTGAAGTTTTCTCACTAAATGAGTCTGTAAGCCATATTACCAAAGGACCGTAGATGATGGAAAAGAGCGTAAGCATTTCAGCGAACCATTCCGCCGCTTACATTTAAAACTTCCCCGCTTATGTATTTTGCTTCGGATAGAAAAAGTATCGCTTCCGCGACATCTTCACCTTCGCCAAAACGTCCAAGAGGAATAATTTTTTCATAACCCTTTTCATCTAAATGTTTGGACATATTTGAACGGATAATGCCTGGAGCTACAGCATTTACGCGGATATTAAACCGCGCCAAATCAAGGCAAAGCGTTTTTGTAAAAGAGATAATCGCGCCTTTGCTTGCAGCATAATTTGCCTGTCCGAGATTGCCCATAAGAGCTGATATGGAGACGATATTGACAATCGCGCCGCTTTTGTTTTTTATCATATTTGGAATAACGGCTTTTGTTACACGGTAAGTTCCATTCAGATTGATATCTATGACGCTCTCCCACTGTTTGTCATCCATCCAAAATATATGTGCATCATCGGTAATAGCCGCGTTATTTACTAAAACATCTACACTTAGATTTTCAAGCTCTTTTTTGATTGTTTCGCTATCACGCATATCCCATTGCAGCAGTGTTGCGTTGAATTTTTCTTTGAGCTCCAGAGCTTTTTTCTCATTGGCGTTGTAGTGCAGAAAAAGTTCATATCCCTTATGAAAAAACGCTTTTGCCGCCGCTTCGCCTATCGCGCCCGTAGAGCCTGTAATAAGCACTCTCACACAAAACTCTTTTGTTCAATCAATTTGGCGATTTTGGCTATGTCCATATCCATTCTTCTGTCCTCTTCAAGTGCGGCAACATTTGCGCGTATTTTATCATAAAAGGCGCGCGAAAACGGCGAGAGTTTGTCCGTTCCTCTTATGTCTGCTGCCTGCGCAAGTCCGATGAGAGCAATACTTAACATATTTTTGATGTCAGGCAGCATTTTTGAAAAATCAAGCGCAGCCGTCGTTCCCATACTTACTTTGTCTTGATTTAAGGATTCTGTCGGACGCGAATGTATGGACGCGGCAGTAGTATTTTTGATAACATCGGCAGAAAGCGAGCTTAGCGTTATCTGCATTGCTTTGAAACCATGAAAGAAATTCTCTTTTTTCAATTTCAGATTTTCGCCAAGACCTCTGTTGAATTTATGGTCAATAAGCAGTGCGAACTCCTTGTCCAGCAAATCCGCCAGATTTGCCGCGCAAATTTTCAGCGTGTCCATGGCATGCGCTACATATCCGCCGTAAAAGTTGCCCGAAGTGTAGATTTTTCTATTTTTGGCATCTATAAGCGGATTGTCATTTACGGAATTTATCTCTTGTTCTACCCATTTTTCGGAGATTTTTAAATTGTCTCTTATGACGCCCAAAACCTGCGGTGCGCATCGCATGGAGTAAGTGTCCTGAATGTTGAGGTTATTGTCTTCAAAAAATTTGGCATATCTTTCATCTCTGCCGTGTGTAAGGCTTGAGCCTTTGATTTTGTTCAAAATTGCTTCAGCCGCGCGGATTTGCCCGTCAAACGGTTTTACTTTATGCACGAACTCTTCAAGCGGCGTAGTGTCGCAAAGCATCACTTCATATAACCCCGCGACAAACGACTCCATAGTATCAAGCGCGGTTTTAAACTCCTGCATAGAATCAAGCGCTACAGCGCTCATGATAGTCGTGCCGTTCATGACGGCAAGCGCTTCTTTTGGCTTGAAAAGATATGGTTTTATGTCAAGTTGTCTATAAATATCGGCTGTTTTTTGAATCTCTCCTTCAAAATACGCCTCCCGCTCTCCCGCTATAACAGCCGCTATATACGATAACGGAGTCAAATCGCCGCTCGCTCCTACCGAACCTTGTGATGGGATAGCAGGATATATTTCGTGTTCGAGCAAAAGTTCAAATCGTTTTAAAAGTTCGTAAGAGACCGCAGAATAACCCTTTGCAAGCGAAATAAGTCTTGCAATAAGCGCATATCTTGAAACTTTGGGACTCAAGAGTTTTCCGACTCCGCATCCGTGATATCTGTAAAGATTTTGTTGAAGCAAATCCGCCTCACCCGCTTCCAGATAATTTTTTCCGCTGTCTCCATAACCTGTCGTAACGCCGTATATCGGTTTGCCGTCTTTGATTGTGTCTGCTAAAAATTTATGAGAAGCATCAATCTCGCTTACGAAAGTTTTATCAGCGCTAAGATGTACATGTTTTGCATCTGTAATACTCTCAAGCGTTACAAACGAAGTATTGACGGACAATTGAAAATCATCCAAAATTTACCCCTTAAATATTTTATATGAAATAGTACAAATCTTTTTTTCACTGCGCTCAAAAACCGCGTAAAAAATTTCTTCTTTTTGCGCAATACTTAAGTGCAAAATATCATTTGGTTTGGCAAATGATATAAATTTTGCTCTCACAACCTCAACTATTTTATGTTTTGCCGCTGCTTCGCATATATGAAAAAATATAAAACCCGGAAGTATCGGATTGCCCTCAAAGTGCGCTTTAAACAGAGAATGTTCACTGTCCGAAAGCGTGATATCAAAACCATTGGACGTTTTTTTAATGGTGTAAAGATTTGTATCCATCGGAAAATTGTAACACAGGTAATATAAAAATGTCATTGTATTTTGAGTACAAAAAGTGATAATATTGTTTTTTTGCAGCTTCAAAGATTATTGTGAAAAAACCGTATTTAAAATTAATTCAAATACGGTTTAGCGCTTAAAAATCATATCTGATATTTGCGTAAAAACTTCTTCCCTCTTGAGGATATCCGATGTCATAGTAGTAGTATTTGTCAAATATATTTTTGACGCCGCCGCTTATCTCCAAATCATCTATCGGGCGGTAAGCAATCCTCACATCTGCAAGCGCATAACCTTTATTTTTTAAGTTACTGCCCACAGAAGTGTATCGTTCGCTCTCATATCTTACCATTGGAATGATATCCAAATCGCTGATAGGAGAGTATTTCAAAGACGCATATACATTGTGCTTGGGCATATCGGTTACATAAGCGTTGGTAACATTTGTATCTTTAATGGTCGCATCTGTAAATGAGTATGATACAGTTGTCGTAAAGGCATCACTCCAAT
>JAISNG010000006.1 GCA_031276365.1 Campylobacteraceae bacterium
CTTTGTCAAGTATCCTGAATTGCGCTAAAAGATGCTCTCTTATGGAGTTGTAGCCATCTTTGATACCCATGTTGGGACTTATCATGTATTTTGTCAAATTTTTTTGCAAATGCTTCAAATCCTTGAGTGCTTCAACAACATTTTGCGCCGCTTTTTGCAGTTGTGTCAAGTCTTTTACAATATTTTCATTTTCGCTTGTACTTTGCGATATGACGATAAAATTCAGGATTTTGCCGTAGATAGTTTTGATTTTTTGCTGGTACATCTGTTCATAGTCAAAATCCAACTCTTTTGCGCGGAGTTTTATCGTCTCTTCCGCGCTTATTTCAGAATAGATATCCGAACCCCTCACATGTATGCCAAAAGCAAGCATAGGCACGGCATTTTCATAAAGATGGCAAATCTCCTTTCGTGCCGCTTCACGTATAGCATTTGCATGCGTAATGGAACTGCCCAGATACAAAACGTCATCTTGAGCGCTTGTTTTTTGGCGTATGATTTTTTGCGCAAGAGAGGCGATATTTTCTATGATAGGATACAGCGCCACAACGCCCAGAAGATTTATGGTAGTATGAAATAGCGCGAGTTTTAGGGCATAATTATTATCTCCGATGCCAAGAAATATAGCTTCATATCTTATAAGCATAACAATTTGATATATGAAAATCAGCGACAAAGCGCCAATGAATAGATTGAAGAAAAAATATAAAAACGCAAGTCTCTTGCCGTCCACATTAGAGCCGAGCGAACTGACCACTCCTGTAATCGTTGTGCCGATATTTGCGCCTATTATAATGCCCAAAGCATTCATGTAACTCACCTGTTCCGCGTTTAATGCGGCTATAGTCAATACAATTGTAGCAAGAGATGATTGCGTAATGATAGCAATGATTATGCCCAGCAGAGAAAATACCAATACACCCGTTATGCCATCTATAGAGTACTGCGCGAGATTGAAGTCGTTTCCGAGCGCTTCAAATCCGTCTTTTATATATGCCACGCCCAAAAACAGAAGACCTATTCCAACAAAAACTTGTCCGACGCTTTTGAATTTTTTGGAGGATTGGAACATAAATATAACTCCAAAAACAATAAGAGGCATCGCGTATTTTTCAATATCCACATTAACGCCAAGTCCGCCTATGAGCCATGCACCTGAAGTTGTGCCGATTTGCGAACCAAATATTATACCCACACCCTGTACAAGAGTGATAAAACCTGCGCTCAAAAACGAAATGCTAAGAAGTGAAACGAGCGTGGAGGATTGCATGACAGCCGCTGCTGCTGCGCCGAAAATAATGCTTTTCAGTTTTGTTGAAGTTTGACGGCGCAAAAAAAGCTCCAGCGCGCCGCCGCCTGAATTTTTGAAACCTTCACCCATAATAATCATGCCAAATATAAAAATAGCGATACCTGCGAACAAAAGCAGCATATTTGCACTTTTAAAAAATATGTACGAAAGCGTTGCCAATCCCGCAAAGAGAAAAGCTTTCGACGCCATTTACCAGCCTTTGGATTTTAGTTTTGTTAGAATAACATATTTTTTGCCAAATTATGCTTTTTGTAAGGTTTGCGGCTAAGTTTTTATTGCTATTGTTGATTAAATACATAAATATACTATTGTATTTTTCAAATAAATGCGCTATAATTCTATTTTTTCACATGAGGAGTGAAAAAAGATGAGATAATTTGATAATTATTATTAAAATAAGCATTGTTTCAGCTTATTTATTTATAATAATCGTTATCAAAACAATACTACAATCAAAAGGAAGTTGAAAATGTCCGTACTTGTTATAGGAGCAGACGAAATAAACCCGATAAAAGCTGTGCTTAGTGATTTGGGAGCTGATGAAGTCGTTCATTGGAATGCGCGCAAAAAAAGCAGCGTAAACCGCAAGACAATACCTTGCGATACGGATTGCGTAGTGATGCTCACAAGTTTTTTAAATCACAATACGATGAAACTCTTCAAATCTGAAGCCAAGAAACGCAACATTCCTGTAGTGTGCGCAAAAAGGAGCGTTAGCTGCGTGTATAGCGAATATTGCAAAGTATTTGGACTAAAAAACGAATATAAATGCGAATAGTCCGTTTTGCTTTTTCATGTATGCGGCGCATAAACCAATAGAGCATTGAAATGATAGCTTTAAAGGTTTGCATGTACGCTAAAGAGTATTTTGCGCCTGCTAAGCTAAATACTGTAAAGTTTCTTGTATGTTTGACATTCTGCTAAAAAGTTTTGCAAATAACACTTTTTAAGCAGCAAAAATTTGCATAGATAACAACCGCAGGCAAATCGCAAGAATATAAGATGGTAAATTTCTGTCAATTTCATCATTTGTTATTCCCGTGCAAACAATATCTTCATTGGACAATAAAATATATAGATGTTTATGGAGAAAATGAATTAAACCGTGCAAGCGGCATCTTCATTGAAAAATGCAAATCTTCAAATCTCTCCATCATTCCCACGACGAGCAAAGAGTTTTCGTCCAAAGCGATATTTGCGAGGCAAATTGAAACCTTTTTTCTATGAAATTTTGCGTAAAAGACATAAAATATCACTTTCTTCCATCGTACTCGTTTCGCCGCCTCCACACAAACGATACGATGTTAGCCATCATCATAAGGCGGACGGAAATCCACTACATGAAAAAATAAAATCATAAGAGAAAAACGAAAAAATATAAAACGTTAATCTCTTTTATGAATGCATTATCAATTGGCAAGATTTTTGGATACCAGTTTTCAAGGAAACATTCTAATAAGTCAAAAGTGCTTCGCTTGTTTTCCGCAGGTATGACGGAAAAGGTTGTTATTCTTGCTTCCTTTCGTTAATCACATGTGTATCTCTTCATTGGTTTACTGTGATGCTATCACCATTGCTGACAAGCTTTCGTTAATCACATGTGTATCTCTTCATTATTCCTATACGTCTATCCAGTCATTCCCGCGTATTCCTCAAAATTGTACTAGCCACCAATTTTGCTTCTCCTCCGTCATTTCTGTAGCCAAACGATAAGTGATCACAAGCAAGTGCATGTTTTTGAACACGGAGAATTTCTCCATCTGTTATTCCCGCAACGAGCAAAGAGTTTTCGTAAAAAACGATATTTGCGAGGCAAGCGGGAATCCAAAAAGAATTTACAAATAAACAATGTGTTCAGAAGCAATTGATGTTTTACGGTCTGTTTTTTTGCTTTCTGTTCGTTTCTCATTTTGTTCGTTAGTCGCTACTTTGCAACTATCTACAAAAACAGTGGCGAAAGCGTCAAAGTCCTATAATTCGCCATTCTTTATTTGCGCAGTGCAAAAATAGACGCGAACAAAACAAAAAATTGGCACAAACCTTAATCAAAAAACATGCCTCCCACAAACCTTAAAGTATCGTATTTATAGCTATTTTTGAGCTATTTTTTTGACTAAGTGACAAAATACAAAAGGGGCATACTTTTTGATAATCTACACTTTCTTCTATGATTTTACTTTTGAAACTGTTTTTATTTGGATTCCCGTTTTCACGGGAATGACAGAATATGATATTTGCTTGTCATTTTCGTGAAAATGATAGAGAGGGACATAGGAATGAAATGTAATATTTTTATTTTTATGGTAGAAGAGGCGCGGCTTCGCTTATCGTTCGGCCACGGGAATGAGGGAAAGAATGTGTGCATAACGGATGAAAACGAAAATAACAGAGTGTAGTTTTAGTTTGTCATTTAGTCACACAAAATTGACAAGAAATGAAACTTGTATTGTTTTTATAAATATGGCGGAATAAGTAATGATGCAGAAAGGTTCGCGGCGGCTTTTTCTTTAGATTTTATATGGCAGAATAGGTGATATTTTACATATACGACGGATAGATTGTAATACCCGCAACTGAACGGCAAGCAAAACCTGCGGTTTTTTATAAACTAAACAATAATTTATAAACAACGATATTTTTGCACAACGCTAAAAATATCGTTGTTTAATGTATCATCTTGTCCAAAAGTTTGAAGTTATTTGCACCCATTAGATGGAGTTTTGGGTGGAAATTTTTCAGTGCGCTAAATATCTCTTTTGAAAGTTTAACGCCTATTTTAAACTCTTCGTCTTCACTGATTTTTTTGGCATTTGCGAGCTGGTACATCAAAGACTGCGGTACATGAATGCCGCTTACATGAGAGTTTAAAAATTGCGCAGTTTTCAGCCTCGTTACAGGAAAAAATCCCAAAATCAACTCTGCATTTGAGTTTGTCTGCTCTTTTGCTTCATCAAAAATACTTTTCAGCCACTTGGCGTTTTCAATCTCATAAACAGGCTGGGTTATAATCGCAGCAGGATTAAATCTAAGCTTTGAGATTAACTTTTTTTGCAGAGTTTTCGGGTTGTTTGTGCGCGAATTGCAAACGGCAAAAGAGAGTATCGGCTTCAAAGGCACGCCAAACTCCTTGCCCGCATAGTCAATGCCCGCATTAAAACATTTGATAATCTCCAAAAGCAGTGTAGAATTTGCCTCAAAAACACCCTTTACATTCGGCTGATTGCTGCTCGCCGCAGGGTCTCCTGTAAGAGCTAAAACAGCCGTTACATTCAACTCATTTGCACCCAAAATCGATGACTGTAAGGCGATTTTGTTTCTATCGCGCATGGTTACCGTGGCGATAGCGGGCTTGGAAAAATGCTCTTGAAGTTTAAAGGCAGTGATGATGGAGTCGGATTTTAGCTTTGCCAAAGGGTTGTCGGTTACAACAAAAGCGTCTATTTTATCTTTCAATCCAGATGCGTTTATTTTTTCAAAAAGAACCGCGCTTGAGCCTCCATGCATGGGCGTAATCTCCAAAGAGATAAACTCTTTGCCGTAAAGCCTGTCTTTTAACTGTAGATACATAATTTATTCGCTTTTTAATATAGATTTGAGTATTATATCAGAAAATTAAGATGAAAATTAGGGAACTTGAGATGAAACTTGCGGCTTTTGATTTTGAC
>JAISNG010000105.1 GCA_031276365.1 Campylobacteraceae bacterium
CAGAATCCGTAGCCGCCTTGTCTATCTTTTTATCAAGCCTCTCTTTTCTAAGCCATGTTAAAAGTCTACTCTCTTTTGTGTTAAAAATCCCAAGCAGTATCTCTACGGCTACGCGGTAATTTATCTCTCTGACTTTTTGTCGGCATGCCTGCATAATGGCGTCTCTTGCTTTGCCTGTTTTGACGCTGTTTACCCAGCTACATCTGTATATCGGCTCTTCGCTTGTTATGATACGTACTATATCGCCGTTTTTAAGCTCTGTCAAAAGCGGCGCTTTTTTGCGGTTTACGAAAGCCTCTTTTGCATGAGAGCCGATTTCCGTATGTATCTCGTATGCAAAATCCAACACCGTAGCGCCTCTTGAAAGCGTAAAAATATCGCCTTTTGGTGAAAAAACAGCTATATCTTCGCTGTAGAGATAACTCTCTTTGGTAAATTCGTAAAACTCCGCTGCGTTATCGCTCTCGCCCTCTTTGTTTTTTATCTCATTGAGCCAGTCAAGCTTTGGATTGATGCCGCCTGAATATTTGTATTTCCAGTGAGCCGCAACGCCAAATTCCGCGACATTGTGCATGTCATGAGTGCGAATTTGCGCTTCTATAATGGATTTATCGTCAAATATTGTCGTATGAATCGTCTGATAGCCGTTGTCTTTTGGTATCGCGATATAGTCTTTGAAACGCGAAATGATGGGATTGAAGTATTGATGCAAAATCCCCAAAGCCTTGTAACAGTCAAGCGCCTCTTTTGTGATAATTCTAATCGCCAAAAGGTCTAAAACCTCTTCTATACTGATACCTTTGCGCTGCATTTTGATATAGATAGAGTAGTGATGTTTGATGCGTTTTTCAAGCTTATAATCACTCTCGCCAAAACCGTTTTGCTGCAAAAGTGTGTTTATTTTGTCTAAAAATAGATTTAATCTTAACTGAAACTGTTGTTTGTGTTCCGTCAAATACTCGTCTATCTTTTTATACTCTTCGGGCATAATGTAGTAAAAACTGTAATCTTCCAGATAGTTTTTGATAGATGAAATACCAAGTCTGTGCGCTATGGGCGCATAAACTACAAGCGTCTCTTCAGCAATTCTTTTTTGTTTATTCGGCGGGAGCGCGCTAAGCGTCATCATATTATGAAGCCTGTCGCAAAGCTTTATCACCAAAACTCTCACATCGCTTATGGAAGCTACGAGCATTTTGCGAAAATTCATAGCCGAACTCATAAGGTTTTCACCCGAACTTGAGGGAGCTAACTTGTCCTCTCTTATCGTCATAATTTTTGTAAGCCCTTCTACGAGATTGGCTGCGTCGGCGCCAAACATTTGCGACACCTCTTCGGTAGTAGTTTCGGTATCTTCCACAACATCATGCAGCAGAGCCGTTATAACCATAGTCTCATCGCCGCCATATCTTGCTACGATAGCCGCTACCAAAATCGGATGTATTACATACGGTTCGCCTGATTTGCGCGTTTGACCTTCATGCTGTTTTATTGCAAGTTCTATGGCTTTTGAGATATTGTCGCGCTGAGCTTTAAATTCGTCAAAAAATATTTTTTTTGCTTCGTCTATGCTTTTGCAAGCGCTGATTTTTTTTAACAACTCATCAAGGTCGTCAAGGATATTGCCGCTCATTTTATTATGAGTTTTTCTCCTCTATGCCGCCAAACGTTATTTTGTTTTCAGCTATCTCCATCAAAGCTATATCTACGGCTTTTAAACCTTGTGTATTTTCCACGAGCGGTTCTGCGCCAAGCGCTAACTGTTCTGCTCTTTTTGAGACAAGTACGGACAGTTTGTATCTGTCGTCTCCGATAGCCTTTAGAGCTCTTGCTGTTATCTGTTCGCTTCTCATATGTATCCTTTTAAATTAATTATTTTACTATCGAACAGGCGGAGTAATTGCCCTGTATGATAGAGAGTAGATTGCCTTTATTGAACATGTTAAAAACTACAATCGGTAGGTTATTGTCTTTGGCAAGCGCGATTGAAGTGTCGTCCATCACCTTTATATCATCATTCATGGCTTGTTCATAGCTAAGAGTGTTAAGTTTTTTAGCATTTTCAAACTTATTTGGATCTTTGTCATAAATGCCGTCCACTTTTGTAGCCTTGATAATCATATCGGCACTAATCTCAATAGCTCTCAAAGTAGCGGCTGTATCTGTCGTAAAAAACGGATTTCCAGTGCCTGACGCAAATATTACTACGCGGTTTTTTTCCAGATGCCTTACCGCTCTGCGCACGATAAACGTTTCGCATATCTGTTCCATCTTTATCGCGCTCTGCACTCTTACATCAATGCCGCTGTTTTCCAAAGCTTCCTGCATCGCGATAGAGTTTATCACAGTAGCAAGCATTCCCATGTAATCGCCGCTTGTACGTTTTATAATGCCGCCTTTTGCCGCACCAGCACCTCGTATGATATTGCCGCCGCCAACGACGATACCAACTTCAATATTGTGATCCACAAGCGAGCGGATTTCGTTTGCTATGTATTTCAATATATCGCTGTCAATACCAAAACCGCCGCCGCCTGCAAGCGCTTCGCCTGAAAATTTCACCAAAATACGCTTGCGTTTTGTATCTTCCATGTATAGATTCTCCTAAAAATTAATGAGACTATAAAAAACCGCGATATTGTACTTAAAATGTACTTAAAATAAGGTGAGAATGTTTAAATTCCTGCAATATAGGACATTTTTTGACTTGATGATAACGCTGATTTTTCCGCAAATCAAGCAAGCTTTCAATGCAAAAAATGCCGTATGCCGGTAAAATACAAAGCTATGCCGTATTCGTCGGCTGCTTTTATCACCTCATCATCTCTTATACTTCCGCCTGGTTCTATTATCGCTTTAATGCCGGCTTTTGCCGCCGCGTCAATGCTGTCCCTAAATGGGAAAAAAGCCTCCGACGCAAGAGCCGCGCCCGTTACGTCAAGCCCCATATCCTTTGCTTTCAAGAGTGCTGATTTTGCGGCGTCCACTCTGCTTGTCATTCCCATGCCGATAGCTGTCATAACACTATTTTTCACATAAACCACACAGTTTGATTTTGTGAGTGCGGCTATTTTGTAGGCTATCTCCAAATCTTTAAGCTCCTCTTTTGAGGCTAAACGTTTGCTTTGTAACTTTGCATTTCTTATCTCATCTTCGCAGACATTGTCGCTTTGCTGATAGACAAAACCGCCGTCAATATGCTTAAAATCATGCGCATCGTTATTTGTTATCAGGTATTTGCTCTCCTGTGAAAAGATTTTGATGCGTTTTTTATTTTCAAAGACCTTTAGCGCCTCTTTTGTTACGTTTGCTGCGACTATAACCTCTACAAATATCTCATTTATCTTATTTGCCAAAACTTCATCAAGCGTGCCGTTTATCGCGACAACTCCGCCGTATGCCGAGAGAGTATCACATTTTAGCGCGTGAATATAACTTTCAAGCAAATTCTCCTTTATGGCAAAACCGCATGGATTTGCGTGCTTGACGATACAGACAGCATTCTCTTCGCCAAAAGATGCGGCTATTTTCACGGCGGCGTTTATATCTGTCATATTGTTAAAGCTTGCTTCACCTTTCAGGGTTTTAAAATTTGTCGTGAAAAAGTAGTCAAACTCATACAGCGCGCCTTTTTGATGCGGATTTTCGCCGTATCTTGTGTCAAATGCCTTAGTCCCCGTGATAAACTGCTTACTGCCAAAACCGCCGTTAAAACGCATGTTCATATAGTTGGTTATCGTCGCGTCATACATTGCCGTGTGTTCATACGCTTTTATCATCATATCGCGCCTAAATTCAAATGTATTGCCACCGTTTTTGAGCCTCTCTATCACGTCGTCATAATCCAAGATATCAGTTACGATTATCACATCGTTAAAATTTTTTGCCGCGCTTCTGACCATCGCAGGACCGCCTATATCAATATTTTCTATTATCTCTTCAAAATCATCTGTTTTGGCTGTCGTCTCTTTAAAGGGATAGAGATTTACGCACACCAAATCAATGCCCGTTATGCCCTGCTCTTTTGCCGTTTTTACATGCAAATCATTATTGCGCCTGTGCAAAATACCGCCGTGTATATATGGATTTAATGTCTTTACGCGCCCGTCAAACATTTCGGGAAATTTCGTAACTTCACTTATCTCGATGGCTTTTACGCCCTGCTCTTTTAAGAGTTTGCAAGTGCCGCCTGTGGAGATTATCTCATAACCCAAATTCTCAAGCGATTTGGCAAATTCCGCTATGTCCGTTTTGTCGCTCACGCTTATTAATGCTCTCAAATTTCGTCCTTTAAACAAATAGTGGTAAAATTTTAGCCCAACAACTATTTAAAAGCGATAAAAGGATGTATATGTTCAGCAAAACGATAGACAGAAACGGCACGCATGCCTTAAAACTTGAAAGATACAAAAATTATAATGGCGCAATACCTGCATGGGTGGCAGATATGGATTTCAAATCCCCGCAGTGCGTTATTGATGCGCTCAAAAAACGTGTAGAACACGGAGTATTCGGATACACGGCGGTAAGCGATGAGTTGATTGAGGCTGTGGCAAATTTCATCAAAAAAGAGCATGGCTGGAGCGTGCCAAAAGAGTGGTTTGCCTTCACGTCAGGCGTTGTAGCAAGCCTAAACATAGCCTGCGGAATACTGAAAGAAAACGAAAGTGCGATAACGACAACGCCGATTTATCCCTATTTTTTAAGCGCACCCGCAAATATGAAACGCGAAGTTACGGCTGTTCGCATGAGAGAGATAGAGGGCAGATGGAGCATTGATTTTGACGAATTTGAAAAGCACATAAAACCAAACTGCCGCATGATACTCCTTTGTAATCCATACAACCCGGGAGGAACGGTCTTTACAAAAAAGGAGCTTTTAAAGATTGGTGAGATAGCACTCAAACACAACCTTTTGATATGTTCCGATGAGATACATGCGGATTTGGTTTTGAGCGAAAATGTCAAACATATACCCATAGCTTCACTCTCGCCCGAAATCGCCGATAGAACCATCACTCTTATGGCTCCAAGCAAGACGTTTAATATCGCCGGACTTCAAAGCTCCTTTGCGCTTGCACAAAACAAAAACCTCAAAGCGGCATTTGAAAGATCCATGGGACATATAAACGGCGGCGTCAATCTTTTGGCGCTTACTGCCGCGCAGGCGGCTTATGAGGGCGGCGGCGAATGGCTGCAAAACGTCAAGGAGTATTTGAGAGAAAATCTGAAACTTGTACGCAAATTTATAGTAAACAATCCCAAATTAAGGCTTTTGGAGCTTGAAGCGACATATCTTGCATGGATAGACTGCCGTGCTCTTGACACAGACCCATGGAAGTTGTTTTTGAAAGGCGGTGTTGTGTTAAATGACGGCAAAAGTTTCGGAGAAGGCGGAGAGGGATTTGTGAGGCTGAACTTCGCAATGCCAAGAGCTGTTTTAAAAGAGGTTTTATCACGCATGGAAAACGCCATGCGTTGATGTTTTATTATTTGCCATCTCATCACAGTTATTTTTATATAATCAAAGAGATTTTAAAAAACATTGATTTGTTCAAGTTGTATTTATTTGTTTATCAATATTTTTTGAACTTTTATACTGTACCACGATACACGCTTCGCTTGTCGTTCAGTCGTGAAAATGACAAATCTGTAAAATCAAGCCTGCAATTATTCTGAAAATTTACAGTCGTTTTATGGATAAAATATTATTTTTTCTGTATAATCCTTTTTTCTAAAATGCCAATGTAGCTCAGCTGGTAGAGCAGCGCATTCGTAACGCGCAGGTCAGGGGTTCGAGTCCCCTCATTGGCTCCATCGTCAAGTTTTTTTGGACACTAAGTCCTAAATAATTTTGACTTGGATAGCACATGAGGAAAACGTTGTCGTTCAGATTTGGTAGCATTTACCTCTCAAGCATAGCAATAATCGTGATAAAATTATCTCAAACAACCATTATGTTTGAAAAAGGCTATGTGCGAACAGCGGTCGCGAAGATAACAAGAACTTGCCGGAGAGATTAAACGGCTAAAAAGAGAGTGGGAAGGATAATAATGAATCATGAAGAAAAAGTCCGCGAAATAGTATCCACCGTCAACATATCAGGATATTTAAAACACCGCGAAAGCAACACGGTGGAGTTCAAGCAATCATTCCATGAAAATCATAAAGCAAAATATGCCAAAACAATAGCGGCTTTTGCAAATAATCGCGGCGGATATATAATTTTTGGAGTTAAGGATAGCCCGCGCAAGGTCGTAGGTATACCTGAAAATAATTTTGAAAACTTGGAACAAGAAAGATTCACCGATAATTTAAATTCATTATTTGCTCCGTCGTTAGAATGGGAATGCGGTTCTTTTGCAATAGAGTCTGATAGCGAGACTAAGTTTATTGGTTGGATATATGCAGAAGAAGCAGAGCATAAACCTGTTATTGCCCAGAAAAGTGAAAATGGAGAAAAAATTTCAAGCGGCGATGTTTACTATCGCTATCGCGCAAGAAATGAAAAGATAAAATTCGCAGAAATTAGCCATATATTGGAAGAACGCGCTAATAAAGAACTCAAGCGAATGTTGGAACTGTTAAAAGCAATACACGCAAGCGGAACGGCAAATCTCGGCATAATTAATTACGGAAACGGTAAGTTTACTACTCCAAATGGCGTTGATGTTATTTTAGAGAGAAAGCTTGTTGCAAAAGTGCTTAAAAAAGCAAAATATATAAAAGAAGGCAGTTTTAATGAAACTAAAGGTATCCCAGTAATAAAAGTAACCGGTAATATCGACTTGGCAGAAGAAGTGCCAGTTCCGGATATAGTTCCCGATGAAGGTTACCCATACATGCAAAAAGCATTAGCCGAACAATTGCATATTTTGCCTCAAGATTTATACGCTTTAATATGGCATTATAAAATGAAGGAAGCGCAAAAATTTCACATTGAAATTACAACATCAAAAAGCGGTAAAACTCATAAATTTTCCAAGTTTGCTTTTCAGTTTTTGGAAGAAAAGTTGAAAGAATTGCGAAATAATGAAACAGAATTTGATCGAATCAGACTTGCATATCGCAATCGCCGCAAACAACAAGGAGCTTAGATGAAAACCACTGAAAAATTCGCAATGCGGACAAAATCACTCGCGGATTAAAAATTTGACGCGCTTGTTAAGCTGTTTCCAAACGCCGTTACGGAAACAAAAGACAAAAACGGCGCTACTGTCCGCACTATCGATATAGAAACGCTTACGCAGGAGATAAACTCGCATGTTGTCCGCGGCAAAGAGGAGCGCTATCAATTTACATGGCCCGATAAACGCAAGTCTATTCTGTCTGCCAACGCGCCCATTTCGGCAACTTTGCGTCCAGCGCGGGATGAGAGCGTGGATTTTGACTCAACGGAAAATCTCTACATAGAAGGCGACAACCTTG
>JAISNG010000135.1 GCA_031276365.1 Campylobacteraceae bacterium
TTGTGTCGTTTCAGACACACTATTACAGTGCAAAGCAGTCGTTTAAATATACAGCAGACGAAGAGTACCGTGAGTTTTTGATATTTTGGTTTGAGAAGTTTATAAAAACAAGTGTAAAAATTGTGAAATGGTTCTGGTTGCAAAAACCAACTTCCAAAGCCGTATCGGCAAGGGCAAAATTTGCGTTAAGAAGCTTTTTTTGAGTATCTTACATGGTTTTGTATCTGAAATTTGTAATGCGCGCCGCGCAGTTTTTGAATTCACGGATAATAATGATATACGCCAAACGATATTTTTTCAGAGGATTTTTTATGTCAAATCTTTTTTTGTGGATACTCTTCTATCGCGCTTTTGAACATCTTCATGTCAAAATTGACTTGAACATTTTCGGCGTTTTTAAAGAGATTTAAATCCTCATCGCATCTGCGGCGTCTATTTTTACATCAAGTGTGAAAGCTTTTCATAACTTACACTACCCAAAAGTTTTTATCCATACAGCCGCATAAATACTCCCTGCTTTGAGGTGTGCGCGGTATGATAAAATGCCGCCTTGGCATAACGCCGCTTTCCCCCGCAGACTTCAACCGTTATACTGCTTGACAAAAACAGATATATACGTGCGTAGAGGACATGAGGTTAAACTCTTTTTGCATATTACGATTCTATCCCAAGATTACCAAAATATTCGTATCTCATCTACTCCAGCTCAAACTCTTTAGCCAAAAATTCTCCCGTGTATGAGCCTGTCTTTTTGTAATTTTTAGCGAGTTTCAAAGGAGGTGCGCTGTCCACGATTTTACCGCCCTTGTCGCCGCCATCAGGTCCCATATCTATGATAAAATCTGCATTTTTGATAACATCAAGATTGTGTTCTATCACCAAAACGGAATTTCCAAGCGAAGTCAAATGATGAAGCACGCGCACGAGCTTGTCCACATCGGCGAAATGAAGTCCTGTTGTAGGCTCATCTAAAATGTAAAGTGTCTTTCCCGTGTCTTTGCGGCTAAGCTCTTTGGATAGTTTTATCCTTTGCGCTTCACCGCCGCTTAACGTTGTAGCGTTTTGTCCGAGCGTAATATATCCCAGCCCCACATCTTGAAGCGTTTTTAAAATTTGATGAAATTTTGGTATAGAGGCAAAAAATTCCGCCGCCTCATCAACGCTCATATTTAAAACATCAGCGATTGATTTGCCCTTGTATTTTATCTCAAGAGTCTGCGCATTGTATCTTGTGCCGCCGCATGCGTCGCATTTGACCATTATGTCTGGCAAAAAGTGCATCTCTATCTTTATCTCGCCGTCGCCTTGGCACTTTTCGCATCTGCCGCCTTTGACGTTGAACGAAAACCGCCCTATCTTGTAGCCTCTTATCTTTGCCTCTTTGGTTTTTGCAAAAAGCGCCCGTATCTCATCCATGAGTCCCGTATATGTGGCAGGATTGCTTCTTGGAGTCCTTCCTATCGGGCTTTGGTCAAGATATATAACTTTGTCGAGCTGCTCAAGTCCTTCGCACTCTACACCTGCTACTTTTTTAATCTTTCTGGCTCTGTTTAGAAGTTCTTTTGCAACCGGCAGTAGAGTTTGGAGTATCAAAGAGCTTTTGCCGCTGCCGCTTACGCCTGTTATCGTAACTAAATTTTGAAGAGGGATTTTGATATTTAACTTGCGGATATTGTTGATATTGACATTTTTAAGTTCAAGCCACTTTTTCTGTTCCCTCTTTTGCCTATGGTCTATAATTTTTTTGCCCGTCAGATACAGAGCTGTTTGCGTATCGCTTTTTTTGAGTTCATCCAGCGTTCCTGCAAATACCACCTCTCCGCCGAATTTTCCTGCGGCAGGACCAATATCCACGATAAAATCCGCACTATTAATCGTTTCCTTATCGTGTTCTACGACGATAAGCGTGTTACCCTTTTCCTGCAGTGCCCTAAGCGTTTTTATAAGTTTTAGCGTATCTCTCTCATGAAGTCCGATACTTGGCTCATCTAACACATACATAACGCCCGTAAGTCCACTTCCGATTTGCGAAGCTATCCTTATCCTCTGCGCCTCGCCGCCGCTAATGGTTCTCGCATCACGCCCAAGCGTCAAATACCCAAGCCCTACATCATGCAAAAAGCGAAGCCTTTCGTTTATCTCCTTTATGATAGGCGCTGCTATCATCTGCTCCTGCGCGCTAAAATTTTTAAAATTATCCTTGTCGGAAAAAAATGCCGTAGATTTTTCTATAGGCATAACAAGTATATCGGCGATACCTTTGCCTGCTACTTTTACAGCCAAAGACTCAGGGTTTAGCCTGAAACCGCCGCATTTGTCGCATGTTTTCTCGCTCATGTAACCGTCAAAATCATTCTCATCTTTTATCATATCGTATGCTATTTTGACAACGCCGTCAAAAATCTTACTTATCTTGTGATGTTTCCAGTAAAATGAAACTGCCTCCGTACGTCCATGTAAAACAGCTTTTTTTTCATGCTCTTTGAGTTCGCCGAACGAAACAGCGGTATCTATGTTTTCGCTTTCGCAAAATGCCATCAAAAATTTATAATAAAAACTTTTATTGAAGCCGTAAAGTATCTTTACCGCTCCATTCTCAATGCTCAAATCATCATTGATAATCTTGCTCATATCAAGCGTATATTTTATGCCAAGACCATCGCATGATGGGCAGGCGCCTTTCGGGGAGTTAAATGAAAAGGAGAGCGGTTCAAGCGGATTAAAACTTATC
>JAISNG010000140.1 GCA_031276365.1 Campylobacteraceae bacterium
GAGCGGTAAATTTACTTTTGACATACAAGACGAAGATATACATATGGCCGTCGAAAAGAGGCTAAGTGAAATCGCGGGAGAAAATATCGGCGGCAGGCTGCACACGGCAAGGAGCAGAAACGACCAAGTTGCGCTTGATTTTAAACTCTATGTGCAGAAAAATTCGCTTCATCTGATAACCCTCACAGCAAAACTTATATCAACGCTGCTTGACACAGCCAAAAAAAATATTGACACTATGCTTCCAGGCATGACGCACCTTCAGCATGCGCAGCCGATTAATCTTGCGTTTCATCTGCTTGCCTACATGTGTATGTTCAGGCGCGATATTGAGAGATTTGAAAGCTCTTACAAAAGAAATAACATCTCACCGCTTGGAAGTGCGGCGCTCTCAGGCACTCCATATCCGATAGATAGAGAAAAAACAGCCAGAGAGCTTGGATTTTCCGCCGCTTCAACCAATGCTATGGACTCTGTGAGCGACAGAGATTTTGCACTGGAGATTTTGTTTAACATATCTGTTTTGATGATGCATATTTCAAGGCTGGCTGAAGAGTTGATACTCTGGTCAAGCACGGAGTTTAAATTTATCACGCTAAGCGATGAGTATTCTACAGGAAGCTCTATCATGCCGCAAAAGAAAAATCCCGATGTGCCTGAACTTTTACGCGGTAAAACAGGCAGAGTTTATGGCAATCTCATAGGACTTTTGACTGTTTTAAAAGGTTTGCCTTTGGCGTATAATAAAGATATGCAGGAAGATAAGGAGGGGGTTTTTGACAGTGTTGAAACAGCCGTTTTATGCCTTAAGATACTAAATGAAACCATAAAAACTATGAGCGTAAATAAGGAAAATATGTCCAAAGCATGCGCCAAAGGGCATTTGAGCGCTACCGATTTGGCGGATTATCTGGTAACGCACGCAGGCATTCCATTTAGAGAGGCTCACTTTATAACGGGCAAAGCGGTCGCAAGAGCCGAAGAGATTGGAGTTGACATCTCCCAAATCAGCGCCGAAGAGCTTCAAAAAATAGACAGCAGAATAGGCGATGATGTTACGAAATTTTTAAGCCTTGAGGCATCTATGAATGCAAGAAATTCAAAAGGCGGCACGGCAAAAAGTGCAACTTTATTACAGATAAAAGAGATAGAGGATTGGATAAAAAGTTTTAAATAATTTTTAGGTGAAAAATTGCACCTATTTTTCTGCGTGATTTTCTATCGTTTTTATTTTCTTGTTGATACTGCAACCATTTGCGATATTTCATACGTTTATGTCCTTTGCTCGCTTCCTGTGATGATTAATTGGCTTTGTATCGTTCGCGCGCAAATGACGAAAATCGCTAATTTATAAGCCTGCATTAATGACGGCAATAGCGCATTTTGTCTTCTGTTTGATAACGTAAAGTCTCGCAAGAACAACTATCAAATTTGACGTGAAATCCTTATGAAACGGTTTGAAATATAAAATTTTTGAACACTACAAGCGATTTATGTTTGCATGTAAAATCTTATAATACAGTTAAAATATATGGACAAAAGACTTTTGTTTAATTTTTCGCCTCATATAAAATCTTGCAAGACAGTTTGAAATACAGCACGACAAGCACGCCCGCAACGCTTAATATGAAATTGTACAAAGTTACAACTTTTAACGATTTTGCCGCTTGAAGACTTCAATGCAGAATATGAGGCAAAACGTAAACATTATTAACTTCAGGGTTACGATAGAGAGATTTTAAGTCTCGTTATATGAAGTAAAACGAACCATGAACAAGCTAATCAGAAAATCTTTGTATAATTCTAAACCCTATTATTTATGGCAAAACGGTGTATGAATTCTTGAAAAATGCCCTGAGCCTTTATTTTAAACCCTATTATTTAGGGCAAAACCAAGACTATGAACACAGAAGAAATCCCAGAGTTTAGTTCTAAATCCTATTATTCAGGGTAAAACGCAGATGACGTAAAGCGGTTTTGCGCCCTTAGTTTTATTTTAAACCCTATTATTCAGGGCAAAACAAGACTTAAGATAGCGGGCAAAAAAGAGGTGATTGTATTCTAAACCCTATTATTTAGGGTAAAGCGCAGGCTTTCACTCACTTCTACCGCCTGTCCGCATCCTAAACTCTATTATTCAGTGTAAAACAAAGTTCCTTTTTATTTTCAAGCAGTAGCAAAAAAAATTCTAAACTCCACTACAGAGATTATCATACACTTTGCCATGCGTTTACATGTACCTTTTGCGCTATATATTTATCTTTTGGCTGTTCCGTACCATCGGGATAGCCTATCGGTATGACATTTAAAGGCGTTATATTTTCAGGCAAATGAAACAAATTTTTTACAAACAATGCACGCTCTTCATGCGGATAAAGAGCTGTCCATACCGCGCCAAGCCCGAACGCTTCAACACTTAAAAGAATATTTTGCGAAGCTGCGGAACAGTCAAGCTCCCATGCAAATTCGCTCACTTTTGTGTCTGCGCATACTATAACAGCGGCGGACGCTTTATAAAGCATTTTTGCGTAAGGCAGAGCATCTCCTAAAGTATTTAAAATAGAGTGATTGGTTATGACGATAAAATGCCATGGCTGCAAGTTCATAGCCGAAGGCGCAGCAAATGCGGTTTTGATGATTGCCTCCAGCGTCTCTTTTGGTATCTCTTTTCTGCCGTTCTTGAAACTTCTGACGCTTTTTCTCTTGTATATAACCGATAGTACCGTATCTGATAAACTTGACATTATAACTCCTTTTTGTCAATTTTGTAGTCAAAATAATTGTACCAAAAAATAGTTATGCTTTTATAAAACTCCTCTCTACATCTCTCCGAGCGTGTCTAAAAATACCCGCAGCTCCTCTTTTTGCCGCGCGTTTAATTGCAGCTTCCAAATAACTTGTTCTATGCCAAATTCTCTCTCGCCAAAGTCCGCTCCGATTTTTTGCAAAAAATGCTCAATTCGCGGTACAAAGCTGTATTTATATGAAAATATAAACTCATCTTTCGGCTCGTAAGGGATAATTTCAGCTTCATTCAAAACGCTTTTTGCCGCCATGGAGTAAGCCCTCACAAGTCCTCCCGTACCAAGTTTCACGCCGCCAAAATATCGCACCGCCAAAATACAGATATTTACAAGCTGCGCGCCGCGTAAAACATTCAGTATCGGTTGTGCGGAAGTGCCTTTGGGTTCGCCGTCGTCGCTGCCGTTTTCTACTATCTGATTAAATTCATTCAGCTTTCTATAAGCCCAGACTATATGAGCGGCTTTGGGATGATTTGCTCTTAACTGTGCATTCAAATTTTCAAACTCTTTTATGGGTGCGGCATATGCTATAAAAATTGATTTTTTAATTTCGTATCGGCAAAAATTTGTATCATTTATCGTTTGCATCGGCATATTTTAACAAAAATCATCTGAAAAACTTGCAAACTAAAGCTAAAATTATATACAATACGCGATATGATTTTTTAAGAGGAATTTTGAATTGTTTACAAATACACTCTATTTTGATATACCTCATACGCCAAAAATAGAAGAGATTTGGAATAAAATATCCGCCGAGTATAATTCAAGCGTTATCGGATATTATAATCTGCCGATTGATGGTGAAAAATTGCTACTTGACATAGGAGTGTGGAAAACAGGAGTGAGAAATATACAAAATATCGTAGTTGTCGGTGTTGGTGGCAGCTCTTTGGGAACAAAAGCCGTCTATTCCATGCTTTTTCATGAGAAAAAAACCGATACGCCAAATCTCCATTTTTTGGAAAATATTGACCCGATTGCCATCAAAAAAACGCTTCAAGACATCAAGCTTGATGAGAGTCTGTTTTTGCTTGTATCCAAATCAGGAACTACGTTGGATACGATATCCATCGCTAAAATTATCATGGTGTATTTTAACATTTTCCCCGGCGACAAACAGTTTGGCAAATACTTTGCCGCCGTTACGGACAACGGCTCGGCTTTAAATAAATTTGCAAATGAGTACGGATTGAAAAGTTTTTTTATACCCAAAAATGTCGGCGGACGCTTTTCTGTATTGAGTGCGGCTGGGATTGTGCCTCTTACTCTTTGCGGAGTTGATACGGTGAAACTTTTGGAAGGTGCGGCTGCATGCAGAGATGATTTTTTCGCACGCAAATCCGATACGCTTATTAAAAAAGCGCTTGCATGTACTCTTAAAAGCGGACAAAACATAAATGTTCTCTTTTCGTATTCGGATATATTCCGCGATTTTAATGCATGGTTTGTGCAGTTGTGGGCAGAGTCTTTAGGCAAAAAAAAGGGCGAAGAGCGCGTAGGTTTCACGCCCGTAGGACTCATAGGTGCGATAGACCAGCACTCATTTTTGCAGTTGATAATAGACGGACCAAAAGATAAAAGCGTAACGTTTATCAGAGTTGAAAATATGGCGTACGATATGCCCGTACCCGATATCTCTTTAAAATATATTGAAAAAATCAACCTCAAAAAAGGTATCAGCGCTGCATCTTTACTGAACGAACAGGCAATCGCCACAATGAAAAGCGTGATAAACGAAGGCGTAATAACCGACGAGATAGTACTCTCAAAAGCAGACGCGTATCATGCAGGCTATCTTATATACTATTTTGAACTTTTAACCTCTTTGTGCGGGCTGATACTCGGAATAAACGCTTACAATCAGCCTGGCGTAGAGATAGGCAAAAAGATACTTTTGGACAAACTCGGAAAATAGCCTATTTTAATATGCGCGGCAGAGTTATGCCTCTTTGCCCCTGATATTTACCCGCTTTGTCCTTATATGTAATCTCGCACTGCGTATCGCCCTCAAAAAACAGTACTTGCGCAATGCCCTCATTTGCATATATTTTCGCAGGAAGCGGCGTAGTGTTTGAAATCTCAATCGTAATATGCCCTTCAAATTCAGGTTCAAAAGGCGTTACGTTGACGATAATGCCGCATCTTGCGTATGTGCTTTTGCCAAGACATATAGCAAGGACATTTTTTGGTATTCTAAAATACTCAACCGTACGCGCAAGGGCAAATGAATTTGGCGGGACGATACATATGTCGCCTTCGTAATTTATGATATTTTTATCTTCAAAATTTTTCGGGTCTACAACTGTAGAATTTACATTGGTAAATATCTTAAATTCCCTGCCGACTCTTATATCATACCCATAGCTGCTAACGCCGTAACTTACGACATTTGAGCCTACTTGTCCGCTCTCAAACGGCTCTATCATTCTCTCTTTCAAAGACTTCTCTCTTATCCAGCTGTCTGCTTTCAATCCCATGTGTATCCTTAAGAACAAGTTATAACGAAGTGTGGTATTATAACACACAACTTTAGCGCCGCACCACTTTTTTGCGGCGAAAATAATAGGAGATATGAATATGAACAAACAGGATTTGAATATTAAGGAGCTAATACGCATCTTTGACAAGAGCAGTATGACAAAACTCAAAATAACGGAGGGTGATTTTTGTATAGACATACGTAAAGATTCCTCTTCGCAAATCTTTACAAATGAAACGCCGCAAATTGTTCAGACAGCAGCGCATCAAGCAGTATCTGTTAAAACGCAAGAAGAGACGCCAGAGTCTCCTAAAAACAATCTCCCGACTTTCAAATCCCCAATGGTAGGCACATTTTACAAAGCCCCGTCCCCTGGAGCGGAAGCGTTTGTAAAAATCGGAAGCGTTGTAAAAAAAGGACAGCCGATAGCTATCGTTGAAGCAATGAAAATTATGAACGAGATAGACGCGGAATTTGACTGCAGAATAGTTGATATTTTGGTTGAAGACGGACAACCTGTCGAATTTGATATGCCTCTTTTTAGCGTGGAGAAAATATAATGAGTAAAATCAAAAGAGTATTGATTGCCAATCGCGGCGAAATTGCCCTAAGGGCTATACGAACTATAAAAGAGATGGGTAAACAGGCTATAGCGGTTTATTCTACGGCCGATAAAGACGCTTTGTATCTGCAATATGCAGACGCTTCAATATGTATAGGCGGAGAGAAATCTTCCCAAAGTTATCTTAGTATCCCTTCAATCATCTCCGCAGCTGAGATAAGCGAGTGTGATGCGATATTCCCTGGATATGGATTTTTAAGTGAAAATCAAAATTTCGTTGAGATTTGCGAACATCATAAGATAAAATTTATAGGACCAAGCGCGGACGCTATGATAATGATGAGCGACAAGTCAAAAGCAAAAGATGTCATGAAAAAAGCGGGTGTTCCTGTTATCCCAGGCTCTGACGGCGCGCTTGTTGATTTGCATGACGCGTATAAAAATGCCGATGAGATAGGCTATCCTGTCATCATAAAAGCGGCGGCTGGCGGCGGCGGACGTGGAATGAGAGTAGTTGAGAGAAAAGAGGATTTGGAAAAACTCTATCTTGCCGCAGAGAGCGAAGCGATAACGGCATTCGGCGACGGCACGCTTTATATGGAGAAATTTATCAAAAAACCGCGCCATATAGAAGTACAGGTTATGGGCGATAAATATAGAAATGCTATCCACATAGGCGAGCGCGACTGTTCAATGCAAAGAAGACATCAAAAGCTTATAGAAGAGTCTCCCGCGATACTTTTGGACGACAAAACAAGACAAAAACTTCACGAAACAGCTATCCGCGCCACGCAGGCTATCGGTTATGAAGGTGCTGGGACATTTGAGTTTTTGGTAGATGAAAATAAAAACTTTTACTTCATGGAGATGAATACAAGACTTCAAGTAGAGCATACTGTGAGCGAAATGGTAAGCGGGCTTGACATAATTGAGTGGATGATAAGAGTAGCTGAGGGCGAAAAACTGCCTTCACAAGAGAGTATCAAACTTAAAGGACACTCAATAGAGTGCAGGATAACAGCAGAAGACCCCGTAAGATTTATACCAAGTCCGGGCAAAATCAGCAAATATATAGCGCCTGGCGGCAGAAACGTGCGTATGGACTCTCATGCTTATCAAGGCTATATTGTACCGCCTCACTATGACTCCATGATAGGCAAGCTCATCGTATGGGCAGAAGACAGAACAAGAGCTATCGCTAAAATGAAACAGGCTTTAAGCGAACTTACGATTGAGGGCATCAGCTGTACAAAAGCATTTCATCAAAAGATGATGGAAAACCCCGACTTTGTAGAAAATAACTTCGATACAAATTATCTTTCAAATCATTAAAAATCACGGCGCGCCCCGAGTGTGCGCCCATATTTTTAAACAAACAACTGCCGTATTTACGGCAGTCTTATTATCGTAATGCTTGCCCTTGCCTTTATCGTTTCAAAATACTCTTTTAGTATAGCGCTCTCTTGTTTTGATGAAAGTTTCGCCAATATCTGATTTTTGACCTGCTCAAACGGCACGATATTTTCGCCGTTTTTGGCAGTTACGATATATTTTATAAATACGCTGCCTGCCTGCGCAACAGGCGTTTCATCGCCAATTTTTATCTTAGATAGTACCGATATAAGAGCTGGATTTTCACCTGCGCCAAGAATCGTTTCACTAGTTACGTTTATGCCATCATTACTTTGTGTCGTCTCGTTAGATATGTTTATGCTCGCATTGTCCTGTACACTCTCGTTGGATATATTCATATTCATATTAACCGATACGTTGGCAAGCGCCTCAACTTCAGCACTTTCAAATTTTATCACGTCAAAGCTCTCAAATCTTCTGAACTCTTCAGGATTATTTTTATAATAAGCAAGCAATTGCTCCTCTTCTATATTTTGATACTTGCTGCTTAAAATGTATTGATAGAGCTTTTCGCGCTGCATAGACTGCCTTAGCTCCAGCCTGTAAGCGTCCGCCGAAACACCCTCTGTAAGAAGCAGTCTGTAAAACTCCTGAACACTTAAACTGTTTTTCGCCGCAATCGCCTCTACCTGTCTATTTAGCGCAAAATCATCTACTTGAATATTCATCTGTTTTATTTGGGAAAGCTCCAATTTTTCTCTTATGAGTACATCTAAAGCCTCATCGGAAGAGATATTGTACTTCTTGGAAAGTCTGAAAATTTCATAAATAGTTATTGGTTCATTATCAACTATGACAGATACCGCATCTACTAAAACTGCGTTTGCATGAACACTCAAAAAAAATCCGCAAAGAACGGCAAATAAGCTTTTTTTTAGTATCACTGTAATCCCTTATTAAGCAAAAATCAATATAATTGCGCACTTAAAAGCTGTAATATTAGCATTTTTTTATTAATCAATCAAATTGAAGCGGAAAATCACCGCGGATAACTCCTGAAAACGAGAGGATTTATTATGGTTATCACAAGATTTGCACCTTCTCCAACGGGGTATTTGCACATAGGAGGGCTAAGGACAGCGCTTTACAGCTATCTTTGGGCAAGGCGGAACGGTGGAAAGTTTTTACTCCGCATAGAAGATACAGACCTCAAAAGAAACTCTCTTGAAGCCGCGCAAGCTATAGAAAAGGCCTTTGAATGGACGGGACTTTCGTATGACGGAGAGATAATTTACCAATCACAAAGATTTGATATCTACAAAAAGTATGTTGAAAAGCTTTTGGAAGACGGCAAGGCTTACTACTGCTATATGAGCAAAGAGGAGTTAGACGCTTTGCGCGAGGAACAGACAGCCAAAAAAGAACGTCCGCGCTACAACGGCAAATATAGAGATTTCAAAGGCACTCCGCCTGATGGTATTAAACCTGTTGTGCGTATAAAAGCGCCGTTAAGCGGCGAGATAGCGTTTGATGAC
>JAISNG010000164.1 GCA_031276365.1 Campylobacteraceae bacterium
TGCAGAAATGACGGAATATATGACAAAACATATTTTATAAACATTTCTTATTTTTGATTACAGCCTTTCTTTGGATTCCCGCTTGCCTCGCAAATATCGTTTTCTATGAAAACTCTTTGTTTGTTGCGGGAATGACGGAATATATGACAAAATGTCAATCTATATTTATGAACACATTATTTATTTGTAAATTTTTTTTGGATACCTGTTTTCAAGGAAACATTTCTGCAAACTGAAAGCGCTTCGTTTGTTTTCACGGGTATGACGTAATAGGTTGTCATTCCCGCGAAGGCGGGAATCCAAATTGATAAAAAATGAAATCATTAAAGAAAATAAGAAAAGACAAACTCCAAGACTTAACCCCTCCTATAAATACATTATCTATTCGTGAAATTCTTTTTTGATTCCTGCCTGCGCGGGAATGACAGGAAGGGTGTCATTCCCATTTTTCTTGCGTCATACCAGCGTAAACGACAAACGAACACATACATGAAAGCAAACCAAGCATTAGCCCTCTGTCATTCCCGTACGAACGATACGACGTTAGTCGTCATCGCGAGGAATGCGGGAATCCAAAATCTCCCTGCCATTAAATGTTTCAAGTCATCGCGTATAACGTGTAAATCCAGCACGGTGCGGACATCCTCTGCTTGGCGGCAGGTTTTAAGTCATTGTATATGATGCGTAAAACCAAATTTGCTTTTGCGCGCTATTTTTATATTTTGTCGTCTCTTTGTGTCAGTTTCGCTCGCATAACAGCAAAGATACGAGTTAAAATATAATTTGTACAATGAAATGATAGCAATAGAGCAAATATTTTAAAGTTATTTGCCCATATCCATTGCCTAATTTATGATATAAGCGTTTAATTTTAGTCAAAATACAATTTTGTAGTTTTATATCGCGCACATAGAACAACGCATAAAGGTTGAAGTAGAAGCTGTTAGAACGCCATTGAAATATCAGGATATATATCGCGGTATTTTGACAGGATACATGAGGCGTTTATTATTTTAGGGACGAAACGCGCGGAGTTAATCGCGCGAGATGTGAAATTAACTGAAATTATACGACTATTAGATTGCATTTTGTTGTATGATAATATATTGCTTTTATTTTATTAAACAATAACAAAGCTTATTTGTAAGCCATTTTGAAAATTTATCAATATTAAGCTCAAAATACATTATTTCTACAAATTAAACTCTTCGGCAAAGCGAAGTTTTTCACAATATTCTCCTCTTTTATCCTCATCTCGCCATTGTCGCATTCATGGTCAAAGCCCAAAAGATGGAGCATTCCATGGATAAAAAGCAGTGCGCACTCATCGTCTAACGTGTGGTTCAGTTCTTGCGCTGTGTCGAAAGCAATCTCCAGATTTATCACGATACTTCCAAGCGGTGCAAACGGTAAATCCTCCAGTGGAAAGCTTAAAACATCTGTAGTTTCGTTTTTGCCGCGCTCTTTTAGATTTAACTGCTGCATACTTTCAGCATCCGTAAAAATGCACTCCACATCTTTTTTGCTGAGCGACATGGCTATTTTTTCAAGCAAAAGAGTGTTTATGGTGTATTTGGTTTCGTTTTCAATTATCAGCATATAAAAACCTTTTTTGCAATTATAGCGGATTTATTTTTGTTATAATCATGAAAAAATAAAGGATATAGTTTGAAAAAAGCGGTATGCATCATAAGCGGCGGCATGGACAGCGCGCTGGCTGCGTTTATAGCAAAAAAAGAGGGTAATGAAATAGTGGCTTTGCATTTTAATTACGGACAGCGGACGCAAAAAAAGGAGCTGGAGTGCTTTGAGAAAATCGCCGATGCGCTGGGGGCAAAAAAGGTTGTTTTGGATACGTTTTTTATAAAAGAGATAGGCGCATCTTCGCTGGTTGATACCTCTTTGAAGGTAAGAACAGGCGGCTTGGAAGATGGCGTGCCAAATACTTATGTGCCTTACAGAAATGGGATATTTATCTCCATAGCCGCCGCACTCGCAGAAAAAGAGGGTGCGCAAAGCCTCTATCTTGGAGTTATGGAGGAGGATAGCAGCGGATATCCAGACTGCACGGAGAGTTTTATCAAAAGGATTGAAAACGCCGTAAATGAAGGGACGAAAAAAGAGACAAATATCGCCATACGCACGCCGCTTGTTCACATGACAAAAGGCGATATCGTAAAAGAGGCGCTTTTGCTCGGCGTGCCGCTTGAATTTACATGGAGCTGTTATATCAATGAAGACAAAGCCTGCGGAGTTTGCGACAGTTGTAGATTGAGAGTGCGCGGATTTAAAAATGCAGGCGCGGAAGATATGATACCGTATGCATAAAATTTGAAACAAAAGGCTAAATGATGGCGAGCGATTTAAATTATGTTCAATACGTAATTGACCAGATAAAAACCGACTGCACGCTGACATATAAAAAAATGTTCGGCGAATACTTGATATATGTAAACAATAAACCTATCATCATGATTTGCGACAATACTGCATTTGTAAAAATGCTTGACTGCGTAAAGCCGTTGATGCAAAATGCGCAAACGGGATTTCCGTATGAAGGCGCAAAAGAGCATTACATCGTAGATATTGATAATAGCGAAGATTTAAGCAATTTGATAACTATATTGGAGAAAAATACCTCCGAGCCGAAAAGAAAAAAATAGATAATATCCAAAAATATTATGTAAAATTTTTGACCAAAGAAGAAGAATTTCGTGGAAAATTTACAAGGCGTCGCAAATACATTGTTTATTCCTTTGGCTGCCCGCGTGTTTGCTTCAAAAAAGTTTCCTGAATACTTTTATGATGAAAAATCGCTCTCAATGGAAAAATATATTCCAAACGATAATATACGCAAAAAATCATCTGAATATTCTTTTATGGCTTCCGCCGCCAGATATTACAATATGGACAATATGGTAAAATCTTTTATTGCAACACATCAAAAATGCAATATCGTTTATCTTGGCGCTGGACTTGAAAGCGCATATTATCGCCTTGATAATCAAAGCGCGCTGTTTTACGAGATAGATTTGCCTGAAGTGATTGATATACGGCGTTCAATACTGGGAGAACATAAAAACGAAATATTGATAGGCGGCGATATATTTGATACCCTATGGATACATAAAATTGATACGTCTTTCCCT
>JAISNG010000002.1 GCA_031276365.1 Campylobacteraceae bacterium
GCCTGCATTTTTTACCATCAATGAAGCGCGCGGACCGATATGTGAAGCGCAGACAATATCGGCTTCCTTGATACACTCTATTTTGTAGTTTAGTTTGTCCGCCTCTTCGTTTATCTCGTCGTATGAATGGATAGCTTGCAAAAAGACAGCGGAATTTTCCTGAAGTTCATATAGATAAAAGCATTTACACCATCCGAAATGGTCGTTTATATGTATATTGTCGGTTGATGCAAATGCGATTTTCATCGTGTTACTCAATAACACTTGCGTGGCTTTTTCTTTTTGCCAGCGGGACATTCTCTTGAAAAGGTTTTGGAGAGACAGCAGGAAAGAGTGTTTCGCCTTTTTTATTCTCTCTTATTTTGTAAACGCCATTGTTGTGTCCGTCTATATAATAGTCGTTGTATTCAGCTACATATGGCAAATCCCAAACTATAGCGCCTTCGGTGGGACAAGAGGAGGCGCATCTGGGTTCAGAACCTTCGCACTCTATACACTTTTCGGGTTTTACATAAGTTACGTCCGTGTTTATGGGCGCATCGTCTGCGCTGACAATAGCCATTGCAGGACACTCGTCTATACAACTTCCGCAATTAATACACAAAGATGTGATTTGAACTGCCATAAGATATCCTTTGGAATGAAATTTATAAATATTTATATGCATATCATGTTCCTTTGAGTGCGGAACGCAATATGCATATAAATTTATATGGTAATTTCAAGAGCATTAGTAAAAGAATTATTAAATGAGAGCAGCTGTTCTCACAATAAAGTTAAAAAAAGTAGTTGCGACAAGCCAAAGCCCGGTAGCACAAGTGGAGGGTGCGCTTATGAGGGAGCGCAAATCTCGCTTTTCCCTTATGCTGATACCGTACATCTTGTACATGGGCCGCATACATGCCTTGGAGCTTCATGGGAGACAAGAGCTTCGCTTACAAGCTTTGAGGGTGAAAATAATATCCCATTGGGATACTGCACAAATATAACAGCGCAGGATATAATATTCGGCGGAGATAAAAAGCTTGGTGAAGCGATAGAGTATGTTATCGTCAAAAAACGCCCGCAGGCGGTTTTTGTGTATGAAACATGCGTAACTGCGATGATAGGCGACAACATAGACCATACATGTAAAAAAGCATGGGAGAAGTTCGACATTCCCGTAGTGCCGATACATGCCGCAGGATTTTTGGGCGGGAAAAATCTCGGTTCAAGGCTTGCTTCGGAGTCTATTTTGAATTTTCTGATAGGCGCAAAAGAGCCCGAAACCATCCAACCTTACAGCATAAACCTCATAGGCGACTACAATGTTACGGGCGATATGTGGCAGTATAGAAGCATACTTGAACAAATTGGCATCAAAGTGGTTTCTACGCTTTCGGGCGATGGCAGGATAGATGAGATTTGTCAGGCTCACAGAGCAAAATTAAACGTCATAGTTTGTGCAAAATCGCTTATAACTCTATGCCGAAAAATGCAGGAGCGTTACAATATCCCATATATCAGCGTTTCGTTTTATGGCAAAAGAGATACGTCAAATGCCATTTTATCCATAGTAAAAGCGCTTGGTTCATACGAAATGATACAAAAAGCAAAAACGCTCATACATGATGAGGAGCGCAGGCTTGAGAAAAAACTTGAGCCTTACAAAAAGATACTTGAGGGCAAAAAAGCTATCCTTAATACCGGTGGTAACAAGTCGTGGTCTATTGCTTCGGCTTTGCAGGATATCGGTTTGAATGTAGTCGCTACTTCCATCAACAAATCCACCGAGGAGGATATCGCGATGGCAAAAAAATATGTAAATATCGTGTTCAAAAACCCATCAGCAGACCAGCCAAAACTCATAGACGAACACGGCATAGAGATACTTTTGGCAGGCGGCAGAAGCCTCTATACCGCTATCAAAAAGAAGATAGCCTTTGTGGATGTAAATCAGGAGAAAAAGAGAAGTTACGGAGCTTATAATGGACTTGTGAATTTGGCTGAAGATGTATGCGCCGCACTTACAAATCCTGTTTTTAAACTTGTCGGGAAAAAAGCGCCGTGGGAGAGATAAGGTTTTTAGGTCATTTTGGCTTATTATTTTATTATTCAAGAAATAAACAAAGAGTTTTGTGCGAGACGATATTTGTGAAGACGGCAAAATCCATTCCTTTAAGTCATTTCTGCGACCGAATGACAATAGAATATATTATTTCATCAGAATATATTTCTTCATCATTCCGCGCCCTCTCCGTCATTCCCGCGCAGGCTGGAATCCAAAAGTCATTTAAAAATTATGGAAATAGAAAATATTTGATTTTTTTGAATATTTTTATTGTTTTGTTTTTTTTGGACTCCCATTTTCACAGGAGTGATAGAATATGTTGTTATTCTCATAACCGAACGACAAAGCGAACATGAATGACAATCATCTCTGTCATTCCTGTGCAGGCTGGAATCCAAGACCAAGGCAATGATAAAAATAAAATGGAAGAAAGCAAAAAACAAGTGATAAAATATTAATATTTTCATTCATGTTTAAAGCTTTTTTGATTCCCGTCTGCCTCGCATGAACTTCCTGCAAAAGGCTGCCACTCGCGCTGGAATGACGGAGAGGGCAGCTCCGCTTTGTTACGATGACGATTAATGTTGTATCGTTCACGTGAGAATGACGAAGATGGAAGCGGGAGTGAAGAAGTATATTGATATTATGAGAGAGTCAATCTATATTAATCTTGCGATAAGCAAGACGCATATCACAAATAAGGAGACACCATGGGAGAGTTGGTAAGTAAAAATTATGCAAAGCCTTTACATGTAAATCCGCTGAAACTCTCACAGCCCATGGGAGCAACGCTTGCGTTTTTGGGTATAAAAAACTGTATGCCGCTCATGCATGGTGCGCAAGGGTGCGCATCTTTTACGAAAGTTTTATTTACAAGGCATTTTAAAGACCCGATACCGATACAAACCACTGCGGTAAATGACATAACTGCCGTTATTGACGGTGGCGAAATATCCATTTCAGAAGCCATAAATAATATCACAAAAAAGGTTACGCCCGATGTTGTGGGGCTTTTCACGACCGGACTTACGGAAATAAAGGGCGATGATATAAAGGGCGTGAGTATGCTTTTGCAGGATAAACAAAAGATAATTTACGCGAATACGCCTGATTTTGAGGGAGGGCTTGAGAGTGGCTGGGCGCTTGTCATTGAGAGTATCATAAGGCAGGCTGTGGAGTACTCAAACAGCATAGACGAAAAAAAAGCGCTCATTATCCCAAATGTCAATCTAACTCCCATTGAAGTTGAAAAGATAAAGGAGAGCGTGGAGGCTTTGGGGTTTGGTGCATTTGCGCTGCCGGATTTGAGCGATTCGCTTGACGGGCATCTTGGCGTGAAACAGGGAGCTTTAAGCTGCGGTGGTATAACGCTTGAAGAGATAAAAAAGCTTGGAAACTCGGCGCTTGTCATCACGATAGGAGATTCTGTTAAAAAGTGCGGCGAAGTTTTCAAGGAGCGTTTTATCAAAACACACGTTATGCATGTAAGCTCTTTGCAGGGACTTCAGGCAAGCGATGAATTTTATGAAAAGATTATAGAGTATAGAAGCGATATCAGCGTGCCGCCTTCTGTTAAAAGGTGGCGTTCAAGACTTCAAGATACTCTTCTTGATACGCATTTTGTGCTTGATAAAACAAGAGTTATCACAGCAGATGAACCCGACAACGCCTACTCAATCTCGCGTGCGCTTTTAGAAGCGGGCTGTAAAATGAGAGCTTTTATTTCGCAAAAGAGTGATGTTTTGCAGAGATTTGCATGTAAGGCTGAGGTTGGGGATTTTGAGGATTTGGAAGAGGTGATAGATGAGGCGGATTTGCTTATTTCAAATTTTCATATAGAGCGCATAGCCCACAAATACAAAAAGGCATTTTTAATAAGGGGCTTTCCAAATTACGAACAAACAGGCGCGGCGCTTAGAAACAATGTGCTTTATGAGGGCAGCTGCGCATTTTTGAACGAATGTGCAAATATTATGGGGCATTTGCATTGATTTGGTTGTCAAAGAAATCCTTTTCTTTTGCATTCCATATATTTATTAGCTCTTTTTCATAGTCGGTTAAATTTTTGATATTCAAGTTTTTCATATAATCGTTAATTTCATCTAACGGTAAAAAAGTATCCAGCATTATTTGTTTATCTATCAGGTATTGATCATTTTTGAAAAAATTTAAGATTTTAAAAAACCACTCTTTGCTGCTGAAAATTTTTTCTTTAATCTCTGCAGATATATTCTCAAGCAGTCCGTATTGTTCTATATAATCCAATACTTTTATTTCTCTCAAATCACCATTGTCAAGAATATCTTTCAATGTTAATTTTTCAAATTCGGATTTAATTTTTAAATTTAATCTGTCAAACTGTTTATTGGTTAAAAATTTGTTCTCTAAGGTATTTTTGTCTTTTTTGTACCTATATAAAATATTTGCTTTTATCAAAAGAGGCACTCGCTTATCATTGAAAATATCGTCTATTCTATTTTTGCCCTTTAATTTTCCAAGTAATTTAAAGCCAAATTCAAAATATTCATTAACCATATTTTGACTGTAATTATTAATATTTTTCATATAAATAATATAAAATATATTTAAAATTGCATTATGAATTTCGTCATCGGAAATATCAGTATTGTCAAAGTCTATTTCATAAAACATTTCTATAAATATGTGTGATTTATTATCGTTGTATAAAATAATAATATTTTCTCTAAATTCATTTTGTTTATTGCTAAACATCAAATTTTTTATCTTGTTATATTTTTTGGTGCTGATAATTTTTGGAGATAATGTAAATGTAAAATAGTTGTCAAAATAGGTAATATTGGCTAATGGTCTATTTTTATGAGTATTGTTTGCTTGATAATGTGTGCTATTTTTGTTTAAAAATAACGGAAATATAATTTCCAGCAATTCTCTGTATTCTGAAAATTTACCCTCTTTTTCAGAATCTTCTAAAATCTCTCTTTTGATATTATCAATCTCCATGAGTGCTTCTTTGGTTGCGATGTATGACTTGTGATTATTTTTAATTGAGTTATACAAATCCGAATTATGCACTCTTATTAAAGAGAGAATAAGATAATCAACAAAATTTACGTTTTCGCATATTATAGGATACTCAAAATTCATAATTGCAATAATTTTGTTTAAATCTCTTAGATTTTTTACAAACTTACCAATACATTTGGAGTTGTAAAATCTATTCAATCTATCCTTGTCATATTCATTAAATATATATGTTTTTTCTGCTTTCTCTAAGTTTTTGATTATCTGTTCTAGATTATTATGCAGTATATTTATCAATTGACCATCAAATGGCTTTGGTACTGAGATTTGGTATTGAACTATCTTGTCAAGATACTTTTCGCCATTTTCGCTTTTGAATTTTTCAAGCGAGCGTGCCACTACATGTTTGTTGTACAAAAGTACATAAATGATGTTGTCAAAGTCGGCTACACCCTTTATAAGTCTGAAAAAGGTTTCAATCTCCTTATCTGTGAGCCTGTCTATGTCATCTATGACGATAACTATCTTTTTTGGTATTTTTTGTAAGTAACTGTTGATTCTCTCTTTTAATTCATAAAGAGTTTCTTTTTCGGATGTGTTTTTGGATTTAAAAAATTTACAAATTTTAGAAAATATACTAAAGCCAAAAAATTCAAAACCAAACTCTAAAATGTTGCGCACATTAAGAATATTTAAAAGCTTTTTAATATCTTTTAATATGTCTTCTTTGAGTTTTGCGTCAAAATCATCTCTTATTATCTCTTTAATTAATTCCGAGAAAAAGTATTTTGTCAGCTGTTCAAAGTCATTAATCATCCAAGGGTTGAAATGGACGAGTATGACATCTTTTTTGATTTTATTTTCAACCAAATTTGCCAAAGAGGTTTTGCCGCTTCCCCATTCGCCCTCTATGGATATAATGAATGTTTTTTCTGCATGTGGGAAAGCTTTTATAGCTTCGGCGATTTTGTTGCTTATTTGTTTAAAACCTAAAATGTCTTTTTCGTCTTTTGATATCGGACGGTCAATAGCTTTTTCAAAATCTTCCATGTGCCATTTCTCTTTTTAATTTTAGTCTTTGAATTTATCAAGAAATAAAACAAAAATTATACTACAAAAACTATCAAGTGTAAAATTTTCCCAATGGAACAGATATTGCATATATAGTTGTAAGTTAATTTTTAAACGGAGAGGACAACGAAATGATAAAAGTAGCATTTTTGACAAATGACTTGGAAAATATAGATGCGCATTTTGGTTCGGCGGAGCATTTTGTGCTGTATGCTTTTGAGGAGAACGGTTTTAGTCTTTGCAAGATTATAAATACCGACGATGCCAAGACAGACGGCAGGATAGGCATGCTTAAAGACGAAAGCGTTGATATCATGTACTGTATTGAGATAGGACCTGCGGCGGCGGCGAAAATTGTAAATAACAGGATTTTCCCCATCAAATACAAATCCGCCGTCAATATCAAAACAGAACTTGACAAAATTTCAGCCATGCTCGCGACAAATCCGCCTCCGTTTATCAAAAAAATGCAAGCCGAAAGGGTGTGAAATGGAGGAGAAACTTTTTTTGGATACTCTCATAGCTCAAGTGCGCGCACAGGACAAATATGATGTATGGGCGAGAAAGAGCGACGAAGAGATTTTAACAAAAAAATATGTAAAGACAAAAGATGACTTGAAAAAGATACCGCTCAT
Source organism: Campylobacteraceae bacterium (assembly GCA_031276365.1). Taxonomy (GTDB): domain Bacteria; phylum Campylobacterota; class Campylobacteria; order Campylobacterales; family Campylobacteraceae; genus JAIRKW01. The sequence continues at coordinate 6,760 of JAISNG010000002.1, forward strand.
CGCAGATATAACCGATGTGCAGATATCGGAGATTCGTCTGATTTTTCAGGCTCTTTCGCTGGCGTTTGAAGAGAAAACAGGCGAAATGGGAAACGTTGTTATGGAGATGAATCACGAGGGGTTTGGAAGGGCTGTAGTGCTGGCTGATAAAATCGTGATTGCAAACAAGTTTTTCAAAGAGGCTCACAGATTTGGATACAGGAGTATTGAGGATTTGGCGAATGAGGGCGGCAAAATGCTCAAAAACGCCATACAAACTTACGAAACATTTAAAAAACAGGAAAAATAGGTGGCAAAGACAGGTATATTTTACGCCAGCGCAGGCGGTAATACAACAAAAATAGCGGAGGCTTTGAAAGAGGCTTTTGAGGTGGATGATGATGATTTTGTTCTCATGGAGAGTGATTTTGACGATATCTCTCAATTTGAGAATTATGATGTGCTTTTTTTGGGAAGCTCCACATGGGGGCAGGGCGATGTACATTTTAGCTGGGTGGATGCACTCTTTGAGATAACTTCGGAAAATGTTTCGTTTGAGGGCAAAAAAGTTGCATTTTTCGGAGCGGGGGACTCTAAAAAACATAAAGAGCATTTTTGCAGCGCTTTGGGAAAACTGTATGAAGTGTTTAAAAACGGCGGCGCGGATATAGTGGGCTTTGTGGATAAAAGCGGATATGAGTATCAATCGTCTCTGGCTGAAATCGACGGGCGGTTTTGCGGACTTGCCATAGATAATGTAAATGAAGCGTCCAAGAGTGCGCCGAGAATAAGCGCATGGATAGAGCAGCTAAAGCAAGAGTTAGAGTGATGAAAACATTGAAAGAGTTTTACGAACTTAGATACGCGGAGGATTATTTCGACTTTTTCGGGATTGGTTTTGATGCGCATCTTGTGAATGTAAAGCGTTTTCATATGATGAAAGAATACGGAACCCTTATCAAAAAAGGATTTGCACATTTTGAAAATGACGAGGAGAGGCTTTTGGATTTTTTGAAATTTACACTGATAAAAGTTTACATGGATTATAAAAACGGACATAATCCAAGCGCGGCAGAAGTTTGGGGTATGTACGACAACTTTAAAGGCTGTCTTTCATGTGCGCAGGAAGGAGGCAACTGTGCCTGTTGAAAGCGCTTTTCATGATAACTTTTACGAAAACGAAGATAAGCCCAAATTTTTTGTCGGTCAAAAGGTGAAACTTTTGAAGGATATAAAAAATGATGGCACATATCCTTACTTGAAAATCGGCGAACTCATGGTAAAAGCGGGCGCTGTGGGATATGTGCGCAAAATCGGTGAATTTTTACAAGTTATACGCGTGTATGAAGTACATTTTATGGACTTAAACGCAATAGTTGAAGTGGTGGGTTGCAAAGACAATGAACTTGAAGCATTGGAGCCTTACAGGGACTTGGAAGACGAAGACGCGAAGTGGTTTGAAAATTATTATAAAAACAAAAATCTTAAATCAGGAGAGAAGCATGGCTAAAGTTATCTTTATGCATTTTGACGACGATAAAGACGGTATTTACGACGCGAAAATCGGTGAACCGATTGTCCGTTTGGCACAGGAGAACAGCATTGATTTGAGCAAGTTTTCCTGCAAAGAGTGCGGTGAAACTCTGCTTAGCATAGAGCATATATTTGACGAACCGACGACTTATACGGAAGATGAAGAACTTGAACTGCTGACAAAGTTTGGGGCAATTGGTGAAAAAGAGGCTCAAATAGCCCAGCAATACGCCATAAGTCCGAAAGTAAGAATCGCTTCCATGATGCTTATCAAAGGAGACGTGCTGATAAAACCTTATAAAAAGACAAAGGAGCAAAAATGACTACAAGAGTTGAAATCATAAATGATTTTCTTGCTATAAACGTAAAACCAGGAACTACGATACAAGATGTAGTTGAAGCGGCAGGAAGCGCGTTGCCTTTTGGCTGTCGCAACGGTGAATGCGGCACATGTGTCGTGGAGATAGTACAGGGCATGGAGTTTTTATCGGAGATAAACGATAAAGAGAAAAAGGTTTTAAAAGAGGTTGGCGTGGGCATCAATACGCAAAACCTCAGACTTTCATGCCAAATGAAAATCGTAAAACCAAACGGTGTAATCCGCATAAAGTATTAAATTTTAATCAATTAACCATGCCCGAAATGGTTTCATTTTGGGCAAAATTATATTTATGAAAACAGCAAATTTAGAGTTTAAGACAAAACGCTCTCTTAATCTGTCACTTAAACTGTGGTTGCCTTTGCTGCAACTACCACTGGAGGAGTTAAGCGCGCATCTTGATATCGTTGTGCGCGAAAATCCTTTTTTGGAGATAAGATATCCGTATGAGAAAAACAGTGCGCCAAGCGGCAAGTTTGTTGAGGATTTGGCGTTAAGCTCAGAATCTTTTCATGAAAAGGTTTTGGAGCAGCTGACTCCTCCGCTGTTTCCGACGGGATTGTCGCAAAAGGTGGCTTATGAGATACTCTGTGATATCAATGAAAACGGCTATTTTGACGGCGATATAAATCACATAGCATCCTTGTGTCATGTGAGTACTGATTTTGTGGAGAGTATCAGGAAACGTTTCTCAAAGCTTGAACCAAGAGGTATCGGCGCGCTTAATCAAAATGAGGCTTTTGTATTTCAGCTTGACGCTTTGAGTGATATTGACGATGAATTGTATGAACTTACACTCAAAATCATAGAAAATATAGACAAAATAGACAGATTTTCAAAACATACACGCTTTCATGAGAGCATGGCTCTTATCAGAAAGTTTTCAAGCATTCCCGCGATAGATTACAAGGACGCTTCAAGGCAGATAATTCCCGATTTTTTTGTAGATGTTGGAGATGAGATAAACGTGCGCATAAATAACGATTATTATCCCGACATCGTGATACAGGGCAGTTTTTCAAGCAAACACGAAAACATCAAGGAGAAACTCAAAGAGGCGCGCGATGTGGTCAATCTGCTGGATCTTAGAAAAAGCACGCTTTATAAAATAGTCCTTTCTATAGTGGAAAAGCAGATAAATTTTTTTGTTAGCGGCGAGTTAAACCCTCTTAGTATGAGCGCTTTAGCAGACGAACTCTCTTTCGCCGAATCCACCATCTCAAGGGCTGTGGCGAACAAATATATAGAGTCAAAACATGGCATCTATCCACTGAAGTTTTTCTTTACAAATGCCGTAACATCAAATGGACTCTCATCATCGCAAGTCAAAAGTTTTTTAAGCGAACAGATACAGTATGAGGATAAGGCAAATCCTTTGACAGATGATGATATTGTAAAACTTGTGGAACAGAGGTTTGGCATAACTATGGTGAGGCGGACTATCACAAAATATAGAAAGCTTCTGGGTATAATCTCTTCAAAAGAGCGAAAAAAGGTATATAAGGTAAATCAATGAGTGAGGCAGTGGATTTATTGAAAATGGAAGATGAGGTCAGGAGGTTTTTGCAAAAATATGCGAAAAATAGATATTCAAAATATAAAATAGCTCCGATAATAGCCAAAAAATCGCTTGAGATGAATCATCTCTACCGCGCGATGGGTTTTGAAAACAGGATAAGAATGGGCAAATTTATGAAACTCCATTTCCCCATACTGTTTGAGATGCGACCGCCAGATAAGCTTTGGAAAAAATTTATCTACGACTCTGTTGGACTTATCGCTCCGTTTTGTTATACATGTACAGACCAGAGCAACTGTTTTAAATGTCAGTTGATGGGATAAGACGGATTTTCGTTGATATGTTTATTGACGTGAGAAACGGAGTTTTGCACGGATAAATATACTTTGTGTTTTGCAGACATTTTGCACTTAAAAAATTGGCAAAGTGCATATAGAAGCGGTGTTTGGCAACTTTTGCGTAATTTTTACGGCAATTTTGCACAGCGACGTTTTGCAAAAATAGCAGGCAAGCGTCCCACCTCCGTTATTCTCCAGTGAAAAAGACAAAAACATCACGCCCTTTGTATCCATTCCAGCAAAGAGTTTTCATAGAAAACGATATTTGCGAGACAAGCGGGAATCAAAAAACTAAAAACATTGCAAGATATAAAATGATGCAAAATATATAAAAGATTGTAAACTTATTTTTGATTTTGGCTTTTATTAAAATACAGCTTTGTAAATCATTAAGGATAAAATGATGAAAAAGATTTTGAAGCGGTTGATATTTGCGGTGTTATTTGGCAATATCGCTTCGGCTGATGATTTTGATGAATCTTTTAAATCTTATGAAAAAGCCGCAAAATTATGTAAAAAATCATTGTGATGGCGGAGATACTTTGAGTTGCGGCTTTTTAGGATTTATGCATGAGAGTGGCAAAGGCGTAAGAAAAGATACAAGTAAAGATTTGGAGTATTACGGCAAAGCGTGCGACTTAAAATTACAGTTAAGCTGTGAAAATTACGCGAGATTGAGAAGATAGCAGTTGATACGGAAAACGATAAATGTTAAAAGGAACAGTCATAGAAGCAGTTGAGACAGATAAACAGAGCAAAACATAGAGCAAAAAAGGTATCAATGCGACGCAAAAGCAGTTAAAACAGTTGGAAAAGATTGAGCGCGAATATGCTGATGTCAAGATAAACTATGCGAATATTATCAAAAGAGGGCGCAGATAGCTTTCGACGCTGATGAAGAATTAACTTTGGAGGAGATAGACTATCGGGTGTTCACAAGAGAGGGTGAGGCGGCAATCAAAAACTTAAACATCAGAAAAATGTACCAAATCAAGAGAGTACAAATCTCTATAAAAAAATCTCTTTTTGCATAAAGCAAGTTATTTTAGTACATGTCAAAAATATAAAAATTTTCCCATTAGCCAAAATACAGCCGCCAACTTGCAGTGTTCTTCTGCTTTTTTTGCACTTAAATCCGCAAATATTATTTCCGCAAAAGTAATAAATCCTAAGTTTTTTTAGACAAATTTTTCCAAAATCTTCTCCAATGGAACAGTATATGCAATGTATGTCGTGAGAAAATAAATTTTAGGAGTTAAAGATGTCTACACTAAGACAAATTGCTTTTTACGGAAAAGGCGGAATCGGCAAATCAACCACTTCCCAAAATACTCTCGCCGCGATGGCGCACTATTTTGGTAAAAAGATATTGATAGTAGGCTGCGACCCAAAAGCAGACTCAACAAGGCTTATACTCCATGAAAAGGCGCAATGCACAATCATGCAGTTAGCCTCAGAGGTTGGAAGCGTTGAGGATTTGGAGCTTGATGATGTTTGTAAACCAGGAGCTGCAGAGTTCAATCCTGACGATACATCAGTAACCAAAGGATATATAATGTGCACGGAGAGCGGCGGACCTGAGCCAGGAGTCGGATGTGCAGGACGCGGAGTTATTACCGCTATCAACTTTTTGGAAGAAGAGGGCGCATACAATGAAGAGCTTGATTTTGTCTCTTATGATGTTTTGGGCGATGTTGTCTGCGGCGGATTTGCAATGCCTATCCGCGAGGGCAAAGCTCAGGAGATATATATAGTTATGTCGGGCGAAATGATGGCTATGTATGCGGCAAACAATATCTCAAAAGGTATCTTGAAATACGCAAACACAGGCGGCGTGAGGCTCGCAGGACTTATATGTAACGCGAGAATGACAGACAGAGAGTATGATTTGGCTAAAAACTTGGCTGAACAGATAGGCACGCAGCTTATACACTTTGTCCCAAGAAGCAACCACGTTCAGCGCGCGGAACTTCGCCGTATGACGGTTGTTGAGTTTGCGGAGCATTCCGACCAAGCGTATGAGTATAAAGAGCTTGCGCGAAAGATTATAGACAATGATTTGAAAGTCATTCCAAAACCTCTTGCGATGGATGACTTGGAAAAACTCCTCATGGAGTACGGTTTGGAAGAAGAGGTAGAAGAAGATGCTATCGGTAAAAAAGCCACAGCATAAGTAAAGATAAGGAGATAAAGATGTTTATTTGCGGTTATTATTTTCCTGCAAGTGAAGGAAATAAAATAGAGTTTAGTAAAGTTGTAGAAAAGGTCATCTCTGGCGCGGGAGACCTTTCTGCCTACAATACTGTAGAGCTTACAAGCGAGACGAGAGAGGGCAAACAGCTGGAGAAATTGACTGTTGAGAAAGGCACATTTTTGTTTGCTGCGTTTGTTGATTATTATAAAAAATCAGACATTCAAGGCGAATACAAGATGGTTTTTTACACCAACAAGTATCAAATCAGCGAGATAAGCAAAGCGGTTGACAAAGAAAAGACAGCGGAGATTTGCAAAAAGCTTGACGACATGAATCTATACAGAGTCAAAGTTGCGTAAGTTTAGTCAAAAATAAGGATTTACAATGACGACAGAAGTATTGGAAGATTTGCAGCGGGCGGCCATAGAGGAGGTGATCAAAGCATATCCTGAAAAAGCCCAAAAAGATAGAGCAAAACATCTTGGCGTTGATTTGCCCGAAGGCGTGAAAGGGGCATGCGACTCTACAAAAAGCAACAAACAGACAGTTCCGGGCGTCATGAGTCAAAGAGGCTGTGCATATGCTGGAAGCAAGGGCGTTGTTTGGGGACCTGTGAAAGATATGGTACATATATCTCATGGACCTATAGGCTGCGGGCAGTATAGCCGCGCGGGCAGGAGAAACTATTATGTTGGAGCAACAGGCGTGGATACATTTGTTACGATGAATTTCACGACTGACTACAACGAAAAAGATATAGTTTTCGGCGGAGATAAGAAGTTAAAAGCCGCTCTTGCCGAGATTGATTCGCTTTTTCCGCTCAATAACGGTATAAGCGTTCAGAGCGAGTGTCCTATCGGACTTATAGGAGATGACATACAAGCTGTTGCAAGGTCTTACAAAAAAGAGAGCGGCAAGCCTGTTGTCGCGGTGTCATGCGAGGGTTTCAGAGGCGTTTCGCAAAGCTTGGGACACCATATAGCAAATGATATGTTAAGAGATGAAGTACTTGGCGACACATCTTATAGGAAAGATTTTGAAAGTACGTCGTATGATGTGGTGATAATCGGAGACTATAATATCGGCGGCGATGCGTGGAGTTCAAGGATTTTGCTTGAAGAGATGGGACTTAGAGTCATAGCTCAATGGAGCGGCGATGCCACATATAAAGAGTTGGCGCTTGGTCCTAAGGCAAAGCTAAATCTCCTTCACTGTTATAGAAGTATGAATTATGTTGTGAGACATTTGGAACAGGAGTTTGGTATTCCATGGATTGAGTATAACTTTTTCGGACCCTCAAAAACGACGGAGAGTCTTAGAAAGATAGCCGCGCAGTTTGACGAGAGCATACAGAAAAAAGCAGAAGAAGTCATCGCAAAATACACGAAGATGACGGACGAAGTCATAGCCAAATACCGCCCGCGCCTTGAGGGCAAAAAAGTGATGCTTTACGTCGGAGGACTTCGCCCGCGCCACGTCATCGGAGCTTATGAAGACCTTGGCATGCAGGTTATTGGAACGGGATATGAGTTTGGTCATGGCGATGATTATAAAAGGACAAAAGACGAGCTTGTCGGCACTACCTTGATATATGACGATACGAATGAATACGAATTGGAACAGTTTGTCAAAAAACTCAAACCCGACCTTGTGGCAAGCGGCGTAAAAGAGAAGTATGTATTTCAAAAGATGGGACTGCCGTTTAGACAGATGCACTCTTGGGATTACAGCGGTCCTTATCACGGATATGACGCTTTTGCGATTTTTGCGCGCGATATGGATATGGCACTGAATTCACCTGTTTGGACGCACACGAAAGCTCCATGGGAGAAAAAAGAGGAGGAGGCGTAAATGCAAGATGTAAATCACATAGTAGACGGACAAAAACTATTTTTGAAGCCCGAATATCAAGAGGTTTTAAAAAGAAAGAAAGAGTTTGAGAGTGCAGCTCTGGCTGTAAATCCTCAAAAAGTTGAGGAGATTGCGGAGTGGACAAAGACATGGGAATACAGGGAAAAAAACCTCGCCCGCGAACACATTACGGTAAATCCTGCCAAAGCCTGCCAGCCATTGGGCGCTGTAATGGTGGCTTTAGGTTTTGAAAATACTATGCCTTATGTGCATGGAAGCCACGGCTGTGTGGCGTATTTTAGGAGTTACTTCACAAGGCATTTTAAAGAGCCGACTCCTTGCGTCAGCGACAGCATGAGCGAAAGCGCGGCGGTTTTCGGCGGACTTGCAAATATGAAAGAGGGACTTTTGAACTGTAAAGCCCTTTACAATCCCGATATGATAGCGGTTTCTACCACGTGTATGGCTGAAGTCATAGGAGATGACCTTAATGCTTTTGTTATAGGCGCAAGGAAAGAGGCGGAGGGCAAACTTGACGATACGCTCATACCGGCAGCACATACGCCGTCTTTTCAAGGCAGCCACATAACAGGTTATGATAATATGATGAATGCTATCTTGCAGGAGTTAAATCCGCTTGAAAAAAGAGAGGCGAGGGACGAGGAGCGCATCAATATCATTCCTGGATTTGAAACATATCTTGGAAGTCTTAGAGAGATAAAAAAGATAGCCTCACTGTTTAGCGATAAAATATATATGATAGGCGACCACGAGGAGCAATGGAATACGCCCGCAGGCGAATACAAGCTTTACGCAGGCGGTACGCCTCTTGCTATCGCCAAAACGGCGCATAAGGCAAAAGCTACTATCTCCTTACAAAGATACTCTACCGTTTCTACGGGCAAGATGATAAAAAATGACTGGGGACAGGAATATATCACGCTAAATCCGATAGGACTTGGCGGGACAGATGCTTTTGTGATGAAACTTGCAGAACTTACGGGCAAAAACGTGCCGCATGATCTTACACTGCAGAGAGGTCAGCTTGTGGATGCGATGCAGGACAGTTATCCTTATATGCATGCAAAGAGATTTGCTGTATGGGGAGACCCAGACTTTTTGCTGGGGCTTGTATCGTTCTTGGTGGAGATGGGTTCTATACCGACGCATATTTTGTGTCACAATTCACCGAGGAAAAATTGGGAAAAGGATATGAAAGCTATTCTTGAAAAAAGCCCATACAAAGATGAGTGTCATATTTGGTCGGGCAAGGATTTGTGGCATTTAAGAAGCCTTTTGTTCACAGAGCCTGTTGATTTTATGATAGGCAATGTTTACGGCAAGGAGCTTTACAGAGATACGAAAATCCCGTTAATTCGTATAGGATTTCCTATCTTTGACCGCCACCATCTGCACAGATACTCAATCAGCGGATACGAAGGCGCTTTAAATCTCCTTACATGGATAACAAACGCCGTGCTTGACAATCTTGACGAACAGACAAAAGAGATAGGCAGAACAGACTACTTTTTTGACTGCGTTAGGTAGTTTTTTGGCTAAAAATAGAGCCTCTGTTTTTAGCCAAACCAGTTTTTGATTTTATCAAGTACGCCCTCTTCTTCATGTATTGTACTTTCTATATTGAAAGATTCCTGCAGTTTTTTGAGCAATCTCTCCTGTTCATCATTCAACTCTTTGGGATATTTGATGGCTATTTGGACGATGAAGTTTCCAAGATGTTTTGTCTGGAGATTTCGCGCGCCTTCATTTTTAAATACGAACTGCTGTTTATCATGCGCTCCAACAGGGAGTTTAAGCTCTTTTTTACCCCTTAAAGTCGGTATCGTAATGCTCTCGCCAAGAATCGCCTGCGTGAAAAATACGGGAACTTCCATGTAGATATTCTGCCCGTCACGTACAAATCGTTTGTCATCTTTCACATTGATGAAAATGTACAAATCGCCTCTTTCGCCGCTTTGCATAACGTTACCTTTTTTGGCAACTCTGATGCGGTTGTCATTGTCAATGCCTTCAGGAATATCTACTGTAACGCTTTCTTTTATCTCTTCCCAGCCTTTGCCGCCACATTTTTTGCATAGATTTTTTATAACTTGTCCGTTGCCGCGGCATTTGGGGCAAGTTTGCGAAAATGTCATAAATCCTTGACGGTAAAATATCTGCCCTTTGCCGCCGCATTCAGGGCATTCGGTTTTGATTTTATCTTCGCTCCCGCTCCCGTTACACTTTTTGCATGGAGATTTGTAAGAAAAATTTACCTCTTTTTTGCAACCGAAAATCGCTTCGTCAAACTCTAAAGTTATCTCGCTTTCCAAATCCGACGGATATTTTTCATTGCCTTTTCGTCTTTTTCCACCGCCGCCAAAACCAAATCCGCTTCCAAAAACCGACTCAAATATAGAACCCAAATCACCCATAATATCTTCGTAATTTTGTTCGGAAAAATGACTAAATCCCTGTCTGTCAAGTCCTGCTTTACCGTATCTGTCGTAAATTTCACGTTTACTTGCATCACTCAGTACCTGATAAGCTTCATTGATTTGTTTAAATTTTTCTTCAGCTTCCTTATCACCTTGATTGCGGTCTGGGTGGTACTTTAGAGCCAATTTGCGGTAAGCTTTTTTAATAGTTTCATTATCCGCGTTTCTATTAATTTCTAAAATTTCATAATACTCAAAATCCAATCAAAATCCTTTTCATGAAAAATCGTAATTTTATCAAAAATAAGTTTAATAGTTAGTAAGAGAGAGGATTTTCAGCGCATTCACAGTGCAATTGAAAGTGAAGCGTTATAGCCGCCACTTAAGAAATAAGGTGTTTTTTATGGTAAATGTTCCCAAAAAACACCATCAAAAATAAAAAAAGAAATTATGAAAGCAGACAAATTTCGTCAAAATTCATATTTTTTGACGTTTTTACTTAGAATTTGAATATTTTTCCATAAATTAAGATGATTTTATATGTGCAAAGTTTATAATGTACTGAATATATATTTAAGTTGAAAAACTTGCAAAATATAGTTAAAAGTGAAAAAAATAGCAAATCGGCAATAAAAAATAAATTATT
>JAISNG010000018.1 GCA_031276365.1 Campylobacteraceae bacterium
CTGGCTGCATTGCAGGCAGATTTATCTCGTTAAATCCTGTTCTTGGACCGGAACTCAAAAGCCTCAAGTCATTGCAGATTTTTGACATTTTTGTAGCGACTCTTTTCAAAACGCCTGAAATTTGCACGTAAGCTCCTGTATCTTGAGTAGCTTCCACCAAATCCTTAGCCGTTATAAACGGACGTCCGGTAACTTCTTGTAATTTAGTCTCTACAAGCTTTGAGTAGTCTGGATGCGAATTTATACCCGTTCCGATAGCGGTCGCGCCAAGATTCATCTCTCTTACAAGCTGTCTTGCTTCGCTTACTCTTTGAATATCTTCGCCTATCATAACGGCGTAAGTTCTAAACTCCTGCTCCAAAGTCATCGGTACCGCGTCTTGCAGCTGTGTTCTGCCCATTTTTATTACGTCTTTAAACTCCAAAGCTTTTTTTGAAAACGAATCCTTGATGATATTCATTGCATCTATCAAACCGCCTAATCTCTCATAAAGAGCTATGCGAAGAGCCGTAGGATATGCGTCGTTTGTAGATTGCGACAAGTTTACGTCATTATTCGGGTGAAGATATTTGTATTCGCCCTTTTTATGCCCCATAAGCTCGAGTCCTATGTTTGCTATTACTTCGTTGGCATTCATATTTGTTGAAGTGCCGGCTCCGCCTTGAATCATATCCACTACAAACTGGTCGTGATATTTTCCTCCTATAATCTCATCGCAAGCTTCGCAAATGGCGTTTTTCTTAGCTTCGTTAAGCAGTTTCAACTCATAATTTGCCAAAGCCGCCGCTTTTTTTACAAGAGCCAATGAGCGTATGAAAGTTGGAAAACTTGAGAGTTTTACTCCCGTTATATGAAAGTTTTCCTGCGCTCGTGCGCTCTGCACACCATAATAACAATCGTTGGAGATTTCCTTATCTCCTATCAAGTCATGTTCTATACGAAAAGACATTTTCTACTCCCTATTTATAAAATTTTGCGTTTATTGTAAAGCTATAAAAAGACTTTAAAAAGACTTTTTTCAAAAGTACGTTAGTATCGCGGCTAAATAAGTTTTAAAAAAGTTTTGGTATAATACGCGTCTTCAGTTATTACTTTCATGTTCAAAAAGGAGCGGTATTTATGTCGTCATCAAAAGATATTTTCACAATCTTGGAAGATTTTTTGAAAAAAAATGAAAAAGGTCATTTAACTTACGATGAATTGATAGAATTTTTCCCAAAACAGCCAACTACGGTTGTTGCTAAAAAAATAGACACACTTTTAAAAAAGTACGGAGTATCGCTTATAAGTTCAGCCGAAATAGCCAAAATACGCAATTTGGAAGAGGCTAAAAAAAGAGAACAGGAAAAGCAAAAAGTTCAAGACGAAGCTTTGGAAGACGAATTTGATTTGGCAAATGAAAAAGATCTTTTGGAGTGGTCAAGAAGCGACAGTCCTGTTCGTATGTATCTAAGAGAGATGGGGCAAATATCGCTTTTGACGAAAGACGAAGAGGTATTTATCAGTAAAAAAATTGAACTTGGCGAAGATATTATCATAGACGCTTTTTGTTCCGTACCTTATCTTATAGATTTTATTCTTGAATATAAAGAGGCGCTTATAAATAGAGAGCGCAGAGTCAAAGAGCTGTTTAAGAGCTTTGATGATGAACTTGACGATGAAGAAGATGAGGATTTAGACGATGACGACGATGACAATCTTGATGAAAACGGCGAGAGAAAAAGAGCGCCTACAAAAAAAGAGCTTACTCGTTCGGAGAATGTCATAGAGAGTTTTAAAGCTTTGGAAAAAGCGAAAAAAGAGTGGATGAAATTTACCGCCAAAATGAATGAAAATAAAAATGCCGATGACTCTTTGGAACACAATCTTGCCGTAGCATATAAAAAAAGAGTTTTAAAAGAGAAACTCATGGACTTAGGACCTACAAGCAAACTCATAAATGAGCTTGTGCGTGCGATTGAGGGAGCGTTGAAAGGTGATGCGGAATTTGACAAAGAGCTAAAAAGACTTGAGTATAAACTCTCGCTTTTTAATGATACGCTAAAAGAGAACCACAGAAAAATACTCTCCAAAATAACAGAGCTTAGCAAAGAAGAAATTGCCTCTATGGTGCCTGAAGCTACGACTATTTCGACATATGTTGAGATAAAAAAGCTTTTCCAAACAAAAGAGGCGTCCAAAAAGTCATTCAGCCTTGAGCCTGAAGTTTTGAAAGAGATTTTGGAGCAGATAAAACGCGGCAAAAGGATAACAGACAGAGCAAAAGAGCGTATGGCAAAGTCAAATCTCCGCCTTGTTGTCTCAATCGCAAAAAGATACACCAACAGAGGCTTGCCGTTTTTAGACCTTATACAAGAGGGAAATATCGGACTTATGAAAGCGGTTGATAAATTTGAGTACAAAAAAGGTTTCAAATTTTCAACATACGCTACATGGTGGATAAGACAGGCGATAAGCCGCGCGATAGCAGACCAGGCGCGCACTATCCGCATACCTATACACATGATAGAAACGATAAACCGTATAAATAAAGTCGTAAGAAAACATTTGCAAGAGCATGGAAAAGAGCCTGATATTGAGACGATAGGAAAAGAGGTCGGACTTAGTCCCGACAAAGTGCGAAACGTCATCAAAATCACAAAAGAACCTATTTCACTGGAAGCTCCTATCGGCAATGAAGACGATGGAAAATTCGGCGATTTTGTTGAAGACAGAAACACGCTTTCGCCGATAGAACACATACTTAAAAATGACCTCAAAGAACAGATAGACGAAGTTTTGGAACAGTTAAACGAACGTGAAAAGGCCGTTATCAGAATGCGCTTCGGACTTTTGGATGACGAAAGCGACAGAACGCTTGAAGAGATAGGTAAAGAGCTTAACGTAACAAGAGAGCGCGTAAGACAGATAGAAAGCTCTGCTATCAAAAAGCTCAAACACCCAAAAGTCGGTAGAAAACTGAAAAGTTATATTGAGGGTTAGGTTTAACTTTCAGTGCAGTTCATGAGAGTATTTCAAGTTTATATCAAACCTGTAAGTATTGCAATCAGATGAAAAAAAGAAGCAAGATAGAAAATTTGCCTTTGAGCGACAGACAAAGAGCCCAAATACGCGCCGTAGAAGAGAGATGCACAAAAGATACGGCAGAGTATTATGTCGGTTTGGCAAGGGCGGTTTACGGCGAATATTGTCTTGGAGATATGACGCTTGAAGAGGTATCTATCATCTTAAATACAACAAGAGAGCGTGTCAGACAGATAGAAAATACAGCTATTAAAAAGTTAAAAAGTCCTAAAATAGGCAGAATACTTATAGAATACTATAAAGGTTAAGAGATTTGACGCAGTTTTACGAACTTTGGATGGATAATGATTACAATCCGTTTGTCCTTTTTGATTCTAACGGCAAGATAGTAACGATAAATCAAGAAGCGCAGTATCTGCTTTCTCAAGCGGATGCAAAAGAGCTTTTTGACATGGCAAGCGCGTATGCAAGCATGACATTTGGTTTTAAAACGACGCTTTTTGATTTTAGGCTTGGCGAGAGTTTGTATTACGGATTGACGGTTGGTTATCTTGACGATAACAATATAGGCATCAAACTCTACAAAAAACCTGTCAAGAGATTTATCTCATTTGACGCAGGCGGTGAATTTGTCAATATCTATTCGCTTTTGGATTTGTGTATCAGCGCTGCATCCATAAACCGCAGGATAGTTTTCAAAAAAGAGTTTGACCCGACATTTCCCGAACTGAGACTACAGATAGAAAAATTTACGCAGCTTGCGAGTAAGATACTTGACAGCTATTATAACAGCGCGTCCATCACGATAAAACTTGCTGTAAAAACGGGCGAATATGTCAAATTTAACGACAAAAGATACCCTATATTTCTGCTTAGCATTGAAGGCGGCGAAAAAGATACCGCCAATGAGCGGACGATAGAACAGTTGGCGCAGGGGATAAACTGCGTGGTATATTTCAAGTCAAAAGAGACGGTTATATATTCGCCTATGATTTGCGCGTGAGATTTACTTATTTTAAGCATAAATAAAATATAATCGTTCATCTTTTTAAAAGGATTTTTCATGAAAAAGGTAGTTTTTGGTTTGGTTCTTGCCTCTGTTTCCGCACTTTTTGCGACTCCATGCGAAGAAGTTATAAGCATGATAGACAAAAAGATACGCGCAAACGGCGTTAAAGAGTTTACGCTTACGGCAGTGGACAAAAACAGTACGGAAATTGACGGGAAAATTGTCGGCGTCTGCGGCGAAGGCACAAAAGATATAGTCTATAAACGAGGCGCTGTAACGCCTGTGGACGATACGGCAGTATCCGAGTGATTTTATTTTGCCGCAAAGTTAGTTTAATATTTGCGGCTCTCTTATCTGTTGCGCTTCGCCGTTTTTCGGCGGTAAAATAACAACCTAAATAAAAAATATACCCAAAAGACAAATTCCTGCTATAATATCGTTAAATATTTGCATATGCAAATTAAAAATACATAAGGAATTCCAAATGTTATCCTATTTTTCTAATGCTGCGCGCAGGGCAGGGGTGTCTGGTATTTCATCAAATCAAACATTGCAGACTAATTTTACTGCTTTAAATCTGTTTAAATTTAAAGTGTTTTTCTCTCTTAGTAAGCCAATCAAACTCTTAATTTTCTTTTTTGTTTTATCTTTATTTATCGGCTGCGGTGGAAGCGGAAGTACCGCGTCGTCAGCAGTTTACTCCGTAAACTTTTATGACAACAATCTTGATTTTATAAAAACCGTAAATGTTAGCGCTGGGACTGATTTTGCCGATATTGAGGGTTTGTCTATTGCGTCATGGTATGCGGCTGGGGAAAGCCTGCCCGTAACAAATCCCAAAATAACGGCGGATATAAACTTTTACGCTGTTTCAAACGTTCGCGAGATACGAACAGATATAGAGTTAAACGATATAAGAGAGGATTTAAACGGAACAAATCTAACGGGAAACTATATCCTTATGAATGATATCGTTTTAACATCTGCCGTTTTAGATGAGACGGCAGGCTGGGAGCCGATAGCTGGGGGCGGCGATGCTGTTGTTGATAAATTTGTAGGCATTTTTAACGGCGGCGGACACAAAATAACTGGGCTTTATATCAACTCCACGAAATTATATGTCGGACTTTTCGGATTTGTACATGAAGCGGATATTAAAAATCTTGGAGTGGAGCTTGAGCGCAGGGGTATCATCGCAAATATTTCCACGCCTGCGATAGCCTATGCGGGCGGCATCGCGGGATATGTTGAAAACGGCTCTATCGTCAATAGTTATCTAAAAGGAGATATAACGACGTCGATGGTCGGAGACTTTTGGAATTATGCGGAAACTTCTACGGGCGGTATAGCAGGATATATAAAAGGAGATATAATTGATAGTTATTCAAACGCAGAGATTACGGCATCAATAACAAGATGTTGTGTAGCTTATGCAGGCGGCATAGCAGGATATATAAACGGTACGATAAACGCCGCTCATTCAACGGGAAATATAACTTCAAATAGCAGCAATGGCGCGACAGCGGGCGGCATCGCAGGACATATTAGCAACGGCGCTATAACCAATAGCTACTCAACAGGAAGCGTCAGCGCATTTGGAGGTTTGGGCAGCGAAGCTGTTTCAGGAGGTATCGCTGGAGCTGTATCTATAGGAAATGTAACCAACAGCTACTCTTCGGGAAACGTTTTTGCTTTTGAAGGCGACATAGGCAGTAGTTTTAGCGGCGGCATCGCAGGATTTATTAAGAATGGAACTATAACCAACAGCTATTCAACAGGAAATATAACAATAAATAACGGCTACTGCAATCTTGGATTTGGGTGCGGCGCGGGCGGCATCGCTGGATGGTTTCGAGAATACGCCGTTATAACCAAAAGTTATTCGACGGGAGTCATAACGGCGGTTGGATATAGCGGTTATGTCGGCGGCATAGTAGGTACTACATACTATAGTGGTCTTCATGGTAACTTTACTGTTGCTGATTGTGCTGCCGCAAATAAAGAGATATCTGGCGGAAACCGAATAACATTTGACGAGATGAGTGTGAACTATGAAATAACGACAATCAATAACTTTGCCAATCTGGATATGAAAGTAAATGGAGCGACGGTAAGCGATAATCCGCGCAATGGAATAGGCAAAAGCCTTGAGGAGTTTAGAGGATTGGAAATTTATGCAAATCCCGTAAATGGAGATGGGCTGGGCGGACTTGGGTGGCAGTTCGGAGATGACGACGACAATCCATGGAAGTGGAATGCTGATAAAAACGGCGGCTATCCTTATCTTTATTGGCAAGAGCAATAAACTAAAATCCGCTATGCGTTTCAAGAGTTTATCTTCCGTCATACCATCGCGCCTCACGTCATTCCCGTACGAACGATACGACGTCAGTCGTCATCGCGAGGAATGCGGGAATCCAAAATCTCCTTGCATTTCAGAGCGGTACATTTAGTGCATATATCACTAAGTCTATACATTTTAAAGAATTTGTCTTACTCTTAAAGATTTTAAATCCTCTCTCTGTCATATCCGTGAAAACAAGTGAAGCGCTTTCGGCTTGCCGAAATGTTTCCTTGAAACGGGTATCCAAAGTGATTTGCCTTGCTCTTAAAGATTTTAAATCCTTTCTCTGCCATTTCCTCGCGCCGCTTCGTCATTCCCGCGCAGGCGGGAATCCAAATGTCTCATTGCTTTTATAGATTTTAAGTTATTCCAACGACCATATGAAGCGCATATGCCGCTTATTCTTATTGCTCTTATAGATTTTAAGTCAAAGTTATATAATACTTTTAAGGACATCTTCAGAAAATTCTCATTGCTCTTATGGATTTTAAGTCTACAAGCGACGGATTTATGGGCATGCGATAGTTTATTCTTATTGCTCTTATAGATTTTAAGTCTTGCAAATGAAGTCGTTGGTTATGTAAGAAACGGAATTCTCATTGCTCTTATAGATTTTAA
>JAISNG010000076.1 GCA_031276365.1 Campylobacteraceae bacterium
GCCTGCAAGGAGCGCGGCATCCCCATACGTATTGGCGTAAATGGCGGCAGTTTGGAAAAGGAGTTTGAGCAAAAATACGGCGCAACGCCAAAAGGTATGGTAGAATCCGCGCTTTACAATATAAAATATCTTGAGGATTTGGACTTTACGGATATAAAAATTTCATTGAAAGCAAGCGACGCGGCAAGGACGGTTGAGGCTTACAGGATGTTAAGAGTATTGACGGAGTATCCGTTTCATCTTGGCGTTACGGAAGCAGGTACGCTGTTTCATTCCACTATCAAATCATCAATCGCGCTTGGCACACTTTTGCTTGAGGGTATCGGCGATACGATGAGGGTTTCTATAACGGGCGAACTTGAAGAGGAGATAAGGGTAGCCAGAGCTATATTAAAAGACAGCGGCAGGACAAAAGAGGGCGTAAATATCGTATCTTGTCCTACATGCGGGCGCATTGAGGCTGATTTGGTGAGCGCCGTTAGAACGATAGAGGCAAAAACTGCACATATAAAAGCGCCTTTGAATATCTCCGTCATGGGCTGTGTTGTAAATGCAATAGGCGAAGCGAAAGAGGCGGATGTGGCGATAGCATACGGCAAGGGAAATGGACTTATCATAAAAAAGGGCGAAATTATCGCAAAACTTGAGGAGAAAAATTTGGTTGAGAGATTTTTAAAAGAGGTAGAAGCAGAAGCGGCAAAGGAGAGAAATAATGACTGAACTGCATAATATAAACATGGAGCGTTCAATCCTAAGCTCTATTATTTTTAATCCAATGCTTTTTGAAGATGTGTCTGCAAAGTTAAATCCGATTGATTTTTATCTGCCAGCTCACAGACATATATTTTCCGCTATGCTTGAGTGTGAAAGAGCGGATTTGCCGATAGATGAAGAGTTTTTGAAAAAAACGCTAAATCAAAACGGCACGTTTGACGAGCAGGCGATGCTTGATATTTTATCTACGAATTGGATTCCAAATATTGGCGCATACGTTCAGGAGTTGAAAGAAAAATCCATCAAAAGACAGCTTGTAGCGCTCACGGGAGCTATCAATGATATAACTGTAGAGAGAGATTTGCCCGCGCGCGAAGTTGTGGATACCGTTCAGCAAAAGCTTTATCAAATCATGCAAGAATCAGGCGAAAGGGAGTTTAGAGAATCTCCCGAAATGACGCGCTCCACGATAGAACACATCAAAGAGATGAAAGCCAGAGGCAACGCGATGATTACGGGGCTTGACGTGGGATTTTTTCAGTTAAATAAACTCACGACAGGTTTTAATAACGGTGATTTTATCGTCATAGCCGCGCGTCCGTCTATGGGCAAAACAGCCTTTTGTCTTAGTATCGCGGGACATTGTCTTAACAATAACAACGGCGTTGCGATATTTTCTCTGGAGATGCCCGCAGAACAGCTCATGTTAAGAATGCTCAGCGCAAAAACGTCCATACCGCTTCAAAATCTCAAAGTCGGCAACCTTGAAGATGATGAGTGGACAAGGCTTTCTGATGCCGCCGATGAGTTTTCAAGAAGGAAGTTTTTCGTAAACGACCAAGGCAATATCAATATTCATCAAGTGCGCGCACAGCTTAGAAAACTAAAGATGAAACACCCCGAAATTTCACTCTGCGTTATAGATTATCTACAGCTTATGACGGGCGGCGGCAGTAAAGAGCGGCATTTGGAAGTGAGCGAAATCAGCCGCGGATTGAAACTTTTGGCGCGCGAGCTTAATATGCCTGTTATCGCGCTTTCGCAGTTAAACAGAAGTCTTGAAAACAGAGATGATAAAAGACCGATGTTGAGCGATTTGAGAGAATCAGGCGCGATTGAGCAGGATGCGGATATTATACTTTTTGTTTACAGAGGCGATATTTACAAGGAGCGCGAAGATAAAGAGCGCGAAGAGAAGGCGAAAAAGGACGGCAAAGAGTACAAAAGTACATTTGTCAAAAAGGAAGTTGAAGATGTGGAGATACTTATCGGTAAAAATAGAAACGGTCCGATAGGCACAGTAGAGGTTCAGTTTCATAAAAAATATACGAAATTTTTAGATAAATTCAGCGGTGAAAGCGAACAGGCATATACTATCAGCAAGATAGATTTGGGTTAAAAACCCAGTGAAGCCGCATCTGCCGCTGTTTCAACGCAGATTTGAGATAAGTGCGGCGGCAGTTTTTATATTTGTGATTTTTTGTGCAAATATCACTTTTAAATATGTTGATTTTTTAAAGTTCAAAAGCTATACATGGGCGACATTTCGCGGAGAAATCATCAATATTATACCTCTTAGCGCGAAAGACGGCAGAAGTTACAGAAGAGTTTATATTAAAAATGACGATGGAATCACACTCGCAATAGCTTATTTTGCCAAAGACGAATTCAAGAAAAACATGCGCGCAGGATTTCGCGTTAAAACAGAAGAGGTCGGGTTTTTGTCGTTTTTAGAGCGCAGATTTTATGCGCAGGGAGTTTTGGTATGGGCAAATGAAGCTAAAGAAGACAAGTTAAGAGACAGGATTTTTCATCTTATAGCGTCTCAACATAATGAAAATCTTACAAAAGAGTTGTTCGGCGCGTTGTTTTTGGCTCTTCCGATATCAAAAGAGTTAAGAGATGAGGTGCAGATTTTAGGTTCGGCACATATAATCGCCATAAGCGGATTTCATCTTGGTATAATATTTGGTTTTTTGTATGCGGTTTTAGGCTTTTTCTACCGCTTTTTTCAAAACAGATATTTTCCGTACCGCAATGCGCGCTGGGATATCTCGCTTATCATATTTGCAATACTCGGCGTCTATTTGTGGCTCATTGATATGACGCCGTCGTTTTTGCGCTCTTATGTTATGGGGGCGGCGGCGTTTTTATTTTTGTGGCGCGGTATAAATGCGCTCAATTTTGACGTGCTTTTTCTCTGTGCTGCATTTCTCATAAGCCTTTTTCCGCATCTTGCTTTCAATGTAGGTTTTATACTCTCATGTTTTGGCGTATTTTTTATATTTGTGTATGTGCGTCATTTCGCAGACAAGTTTAAAGTTTGGCAAAGCGCGGTAATTATTAATTTCTGGCTCTTTTTTGCGATGAATCCATTGGTGCATTACTGGTTTGGAACACTGAGTTTTGCGCAGTTTGCATGTATACCGCTAAGCTTGCTGTTTGTAGTTTTTTATCCTGTTGAGGTGATATTGCATGTGATAGGACAAGGTGCGATGCTTGATAGTTTTATCATAAAACTTTTGAGCCTGAAATCTCAAAGTATAGATATAAAAACTCCGTTATGGCTGCTCGTTTGCTACATCGCTTGTTCGTTTGGCGCTATGCGAAGCAAAGTCTTTATGCTGCCGCTTGCTGTTTTGGGCGGCGGCTTCTTTCTTTTTTTGATGGACTGAATTTAAAAGATAGCAGATTTTCACGCCGTATAAAAATATCACCCATGAGATATATACCCATACAAATAAAAATAGTATTACACTAAAAGGTCCGTAAATCGTTTGATATATTTGATTGTTCGCTGCATAAAGTACAAAAAGAGTTTTTGATATATACCATATAAACGATGCCAAAAATGACGAAGCTGCGCCTGCTCTGAAAGATATTTTGACGCTTGAGGATATCATATAGACAGTGAAAAACAGCGCCCAAACGACAAGATACGGAAATATCTCCAAGATATTTAATCCAAGTCCGTAATCGTCCAAAAATTTCTGCATGATTGTAGAGAGATAAAATGAAACACCAAGCAGTATCGGAGCAAGCGTTATAAGCGTCCAATATGATGAGAGCGACTGCCAAAACGAACGCGGCGATATGCGCATGATTTTGTTGAAAATGACTTCGTAATCTCTGAAAAAAAGTACGGAGACGATGAGCATGGTTACAAAACCAAATATCCCCATTTGCGTCGTGTTTCCTAGAAATTTGTCTATATATTCGGAGATGACGTTTGGATTTGATGGCGAAAGAGAGTTGAATATAAACCCTTTTATCGTATTGTAGTGCTTTTCAAAGCTCGGCAGTTTTGTAACGATAGAAAATGTCAAAAGCAAAACGGGAATGACGGAGAGTATCGTGTGAAAACTAAGACTTGAGGCGTATGTCATCAAATCCTTGTCATTTATACGCAAAATAAGTTTCCAAATTTCTTTGCACTTTTGCGCGAACTGCTTCATCAATCAAGCCCCATTTTGTAAGGGTTTAGTATATTATTTGGGTCAAACGCTCTTTTGATGGAGCGGAAAAGATTCATTTCGCTTGACGTAAAAGCCAGACGCATGAACGGCGCTTTTGAGATGCCTATGCCATGTTCTCCGCTTAACGTGCCGCCAAGTTTTATCGCCGCTTTAAAAATCTCTTCAATAGCCTTGTGCCCAATCTCTATCTGCTTTTCGTCGCTGCCGTCCACCATAACATTTGTATGAACATTGCCGTCTCCGGTGTGTCCAAAACATGGAATCAAAACGCCGTATTTTTTAGAGATTTCATCTATTGCGTCAAGTAGTTCGGGCAGTTTACTGCGAGGCACCGTAACATCTTCATTTAGTTTTTTACTTCCGTATATCGTGATGCTTTGAGAACAATTCCGCCTTGCAAACCACAAATCTTTCGCTTCGCTCTCATCTTTCGCAATTTTAAATTCACTACATCCGTTTGCCCTGAAAACTTCGTCTATTTTTTTCATCTGCTCATCCAAAAGAGCAGGTATGCCTGCATCCGCATCGGTTATGAGTATAGCGCCCGCATCTACAGGAAGCCCCTTGTGAAATCTCTGTTCTACGGCTTTGATGCTTAGATTGTCTAAAAACTCCATGGCAACGGGTGTTATACCCTCTGCAAAAGTTTTATAAACAGCGCTCATAGCATGTTTTACGCTTGGAAAAACGCCGAAAGCTGTTTTTATAAATTTCGGTTTTGATATGAGTTTGACGGTTATTTCCGTAATAACGGCAAGAGTGCCTTCGCTCGCGATTAAAATGCCCGCGATATTGTATCCTGCTACATCCTTAATCGTGCGTTTGCCCGCTCTGATTATCTCTCCGCTTGGCAATACCGCGCGCAAAGCCATAACATAATCTTTTGTGATGCCGTATTTTGCCGCTCTCATGCCGCCGGCATTTTCACTCACATTGCCGCCTATCGTAGAGTGCTCTTCGCTTGCAGGGTCAGGAGGGTAAAAAAGCCCTTTTGCCTCTGCTGCTTTTTGCAAATCCATATTGATAACGCCGGGCTGAACTACGGCTACCATATTGTCCATATCAATTTCTAGGATTTTATTCATATGTTTTTCAAAAGCGAGGATAATCCCGCCCTTTACGCCCAAAGAGCCGCCTGTAAATCCGCTTCCCGCACCTCTTGGTATGATAACAAGCCTCTTTTCATTGCAATAATGCAAGATTTCGCTCACATCTTTTTCATTGCGCGGAAATATCACGCAGTCCGGCTCATATCTGGTTCTTGTAGCATCATACGAATAGGCTATCAGATGCGCTTTGTCTGTGTAGATATTGTCAGCTCCGACGACACCGCCCAAAGCTTTTATGTGCAAAGCGTCAAGGCTCATTTTACGCCTAAAAGATGCTTATAATATCCACTGTAGTCTATGATTTCTTTGTTGCCGAGTACAAGAGGTGAAGTTTTGACATTGTCCGATATACGGCTGTAAAAAGGCACGATAGTAAGGTCGCTGACAAGAGGCATTTTGAAAGCTTTTACCACTTTAAACGAAATGCAGTCCACAAAATATCCGAAATCATCCATGTTGAATGTTATAAGTCCTGCCATGTTGATACTGCACATTTCGCGGAAACGTTTTCTATCTGGATTTGGGATATATCTTTTGGCTAAAAATGCCGCTGTGATATCGGGGTGTATCCACTCCATGTCTATAAAAAAATCGGTTATTTTTTTAAACGCCTCATAATTCGGCGCTACTATGAGCGAACGCCCGTAAAGATAGTTGAGTTTGACGATATCGCCCGCTTTGGGTACAACCGATATGCGCGGAAAATTATTTTGCGCGAGGTTGTCAAAAGGGAGAAGTTCAAGCATAGCTTTTGTGCCGTTTTTGCTTGTAACTATGGCGCGGGAGATGATTAGAGACTCTTCATTGTCAAACGAATATATTACAATGCCGCTTGAACCTATCATAATAGAGGACGAATCCTCAATAACCGCCAGATTTTTTTCTACCGATATCAATGTAGTCTCATACTCGTCAAATAGAGGTTTATCGTATGCTGCAAAAACAAAAGCTATAGGTAATGATAAAAATATAAATAATCGTTGTAACAGCAAAATCTGCCTTTTTTTATGAATTTTAGTAAAAACGGATTATACAATAATTGATTTTAAAAAAGATTGATAACATGACCTGTAACATAAAAATATAAGAAAAAATAGGTTAAAATCCTTATCTTTATTTCAATTAT
>JAISNG010000087.1 GCA_031276365.1 Campylobacteraceae bacterium
ATGGAGAAGTGGCGCGCAAAAAAAGATGAGAATGCTCCCCAAACAAATCAAAACAGAAATCAGGGTGATTTTTCAGATTGGCGCGAGCTTAAAAGCTATTTGAAAGCAAAAGGCTTTTCAAAGAAAGAGAAAAAGAAAATCATCTCTCATGTAAGAGAAGCGGAAGATATTGAAGTGCAGGAAGACGAAGGCGTTTTGTACGTAAAAAAAGAGACGATAGAAAAATTTATATAAGGAGAACAGATGAAATACATAAGAAAGATTTCGGATTACGCAATAGCTGGTGGCATAGGAGCGGTCGCTGTTTTTGGCATTTTGGGATGCGAGAGCAGTGAAAGCACAGTACAGGAGCAAAAACAGGGCGCTTTTGTCGTTATTGAAGAGCAGTCTGACGGCAGTTACAAGATACTTGAGGAGTATCCGAGCAGTATCACAAGAGTGGTTTTGAAGGATAAGGGCGGAGTTGAGAGGATATTGAGCGATGAAGAGATAAACGCTATCTTAAAAGATGAAGCCGACAAAATAGACAGCGGCACATCTTCACTTACAAATCCGCAGCTCTCAAACGGCATGCCCTCTTTGGGTTCAGTCATACTCTCAAGCGCGGCAGGCGCGATAATAGGAAGTTGGATAGGCGGTAAACTTTTTGGCAATGCAAACTACCAGCAGCAAAGGCAGGCGTCTTACAAATCACCCCAGACTTACTCAAGAAGTGTGGATAGTTTTAATAAAGCAAACCCAACAAACGTCAAAAACTCCGCTTCAAAAAGCGGCGGTTTTTTCGGAGGCGGAAGTAAAAGCTCAAGCGGCAGTTCATTCGGCGGTTAAATTATGGTAAAACTTTTAAAATTACAACCATTGACAAAAGAGTATTTGGAGTCCATCAACTGCTATTGGCATACGGATTTGGACGATACGCCATATATCAGCGATGAAATTGTGCAGATAACTGAAGCGGAGGCAGAAGCTTACTACAACGCGGTAAATGAACTTTATGAAATGTATATAAACGCGGCACAACATGTGATTGACAACAACCTTTTTCATGAAGCGGGCATACCGTTCAATCTTGTGGATATTGTGAAAAATTCATGGGAAAACGATGTACATTGGCATCTGTACGGCAGATTTGATTTGGCAGGCGGCATAGACGGAAAGCCGATAAAACTTATAGAGTTCAACGCAGACACTCCGACGTCGCTTTACGAAAGCTCTCTTATACAGTGGGCGATACTGAAAAAAAACGGACTCAATGAATCTTCGCAGTTTAACAATATATATGAAGCCTTGAAAGAAAATTTTCGCAGGCTTGTCGTTCTACATGGTAATACGGAAGATTTTGCCAAATATTATGAGGGCTGGAAAATACTCTTTAGCTCTATCGCAGGAAGTGCAGAAGATGAAATGACCGTCAAATTTTTACAAAATGCGGCAAGCGAGGCAGGATTTAATACCGATTTTGCCTATGTTGATGAAGTTAGTTTCTCTGAAAATAATGGCGTATTTAAGGGCGATGATAATTTTGAATTTTGGTTCAAGCTTATTCCATGGGAAGATATCGCCATCAAGGAGCCAAACCTTGCGCTGATATTGCGGGATATCATACAAAACCAAAAAGCTATCATCTTAAACCCCGCATATACGCTACTGTTTCAAAGTAAAGCCATGATGAAAATCCTTTGGGATTTATATCCAAATCACCCGCTGCTGCTTGAAACGTCGTTTGAACCTTTGCGCGGCATAAAGCACGTCAAAAAACATAGTTTCGGCAGAGAGGGTGCGAATACGACTATTTTTGAAGCAGATGGCAGTATTGAGGAACAAACTGATGGAGAGTATGAAAATTTTGTGCCCATTTATCAAGAGTATGTTGATTTTCCAAAAGACTCTTCTGGCAATTCGTATCAGGCGGGCGTCTTTTTCGCTTATGAAGGATGCGGACTTGGTTTTAGGCGCGGAGGGCGGATATTGAACAATTACGCAAAATTCACGGGACACATCATAAAATCATGAAAATAGTATTGCTGGATGCGCAGACTCTGGGTGCGGATACGGATTTGTCCGCTTTTTATAAACTTGGCGATTTTAGTGTGTATCAAACCACAACACAAACCGAAGCATTTGAGAGAGTTAAAAACGCAGATATAGTGATTACCAACAAAGTCATATTTGAGCGCACACTTTTGGCAAAACTACCCACGCTGAAACTCATCGCATTGACCGCTACTGGCATGAATAATGTAGACTTGAAAGCGGCAAAAGAGTTTGGCATAATCGTAAAAAATGTCGCTGGTTACTCCACAATGTCGGTTGCGCAGCATACATTTACGCTTGCCCTCTCACTTGTGAGCAGACTTTTGTTTTATGAGCAGTATGTAAAAAGCGGCAAATGGCTTCAAAGCGCTGTTTTTACCAATCTTGACAGACCGTTTTTTGAACTTTACAGCAAAAGATGGGGCATCATAGGGCTTGGCGCAATAGGCAGGCAAACGGCTAAAATAGCGCGTGCCTTTGGTATGAGAGTTGTGTATTATTCAACATCAGGAGTAGAAAGAGAGGAGAGATATCCGCAGATATCCCTGCATGAACTTTTAACAACTTCGGATATAGTATCCATTCATGCGCCTTTAAATGAAAGGACGAAAAATCTAATAGGTACGGCGGAACTTAAACTTATGAAACAAGATGCCATTATCATAAATGTCGGACGCGGCGGCATAATTGATGAAGAAGCCCTGAGGGACGCGATAGAAAGCAAAAGGATATATGCTGCAACAGACGTTTTGGAGGTTGAACCAATGCAGAAAAATTCACCTTTGGCAAATCTAAAACAAAAAGAGAGATACATCATAACTCCTCATGTAGCATGGGGAAGCGTAGAGGCGAGGAAAAGACTGATGAGAGCGGTTTATAAAAATATAAAAATATTTATGAAAGAGGGCAGATAATGGCGGCAAAAGAACATAGTTTTGATATAAGTGCAGAATTAAATGTGCAAGAGTTTAAAAACGCACTTGAACAGACAAAAAAAGAGATAGCAGGCAGATTTGATTTTAAAGGAGTTGTGGCAGAGCTGGACTATAACGAAAGGGCAAAAACGCTCACCGTTACCACATCAAGCGATGCAAAGGCAGACGCGATATATGACTTGTTACTTGGTAAAATCATAAAGCGCGGACTCTCCGCAAGTGTACTTAAAGAGAGTAAAAAAGAGGATGCAAGCAGGGGAAATGTGCGTATAATTTACATAATAGTAGATAGCATAAGCTCAGATGACGCAAAACTTATCGTGAAAACGATAAAAGATGAGGGACTTAAAGTGCAGACATCCATAAGAGGCGATACGGTAAGGGTTGTTGGAAAATCAATAGATGATTTGCAAGAGTGTATCAGAGTTGTCAAAGCAAAAGGGTTATCGCTGCCTTTAAGTTTTACCAATCTCAAATAATACAGCAGGTTAGCATCACAATGCTCAAAACCGCTCTTGCGCGGGATTTTTGTATTTGGCTTATATGTATGACGCAAATACAAAAAGTTATCGTGTGTAGATTTATATTTTCAAAACCTTGTATGAGATATTTTACATAGAATATTTTATACAACTTTTATTTTACTCATAAACAATAACAAATTACCAATATATAGCAAGTCAATCTAGATATTATTACCAAAGTAATGGGTGCAATGGAAGCTATCAAGTACCCGCTCATGTAGTAAAAACGCGGCTAAACGCGCTGAACTTCAGGCTGACTTTGATAAAAAGCTTATCGGAGCGAGAGAACATATCAAAAATATGACAGCATCCAAACAAAAGCGCATAACAGAGATGGAAGAGCAGCAGGGGAGGCTTGAGAGCGAAATAATAAAGACGCAGAAAGAGTTGAAAGATGCGGAGGAAAATCTCAAGAAATTTGAAGATGAAGATATGAATGACAAAGGTGAGATAATATCTGACTTTGAGGAGCTGTGCTGATGATACTTGATAGCATAAAATGCTTTGGTAAAAAATCTCTGATGAAAAGCAAGAGGATACTTGATAATCTTAGCGATGCCGCCGAACCTAAACAACCAATACCTAAAACAAAGAATAGTGAGAAGATAAGGGGGTTTGTTGTCAAAGCTCTTAAACTTAAGGATAGTAAAGAGAGTATAAATCTTGAGATTGCTCCAGAACAAGTAAATAAAATTAAAGAAGCTTTGGGCATAAATTTAGACGGATACAGTAGAGTTTTTGAAAGCGATTATATAAAACATGACTTTAAAGAACATGGCGCAAATTCAAAAGATAAGGTACGCCCTGTTAGCGAGGATGATTTTTTATTGTATGAAGACATAGTAACTAATCCCGACAAAGTAGCCATAAGTTTTACAAAT
>JAISNG010000114.1 GCA_031276365.1 Campylobacteraceae bacterium
AGTTTAGTTTTTCCAGCGCAGTGGATAGCGATTATAAGACATTAACCGAAGCGATTTTGGAAAACAGATTTAAGTTTGGGGAGATTCATATAAGCAGAACTTCGGTATCCATAAAGAACGATACTATTGACACCAATGAACCGATTTTTATAAAAGGTATCGTGTCGCTAAATAAAAGAGACGGCAAAAAGAAAGTTTTCAAGGACATCAGAGATGATGATTTTGTAAGCAGGCTGGAGCTTAATCTGTTTGCAAAAACTTCCGCTTTGATTGGGCGCAGACACGATTTTATGCCAAAATTTGAAATAGCGCAGCTTGGCAAAAGCCACGTTATATTTTACAAGCAAATAGGTCATCTTGCACATGAAGTTATTTTGAAAACCGTAGTTGATGAAACGAGCGCAAATGTATTATTTCACGCGGGTATCGGCTCAAGCAATGCTAAGGGCATTGGCTTTATGAGGGCTATATAAATATGGCGGACTTAATCAAATCTCTCTTTGAAATAGGCGATTGCTACATAAGCGAAAAAGCCGAAGAGGTCAACAAAGTTACATCATCTAAAAATGTAAAAATATATCAATTTGAGATAAGCGACCTATCCAAGCCCTTATATGCCGCGTTGAAAGAACCAAATATCAGCAGGCATGTTTGTGTCAGAAGAGCGAGTGCAGGCAAACTTTTTTATCCTACTATTCAACTCATCAATAAAGATAATTTTAAAGAACAGTTAACAAAAGGTTTTGAAGTTCAAGATAAAAAAATCAACAAAGAGATTTCAAATACAAATAAAGAAGTTTTAGATGCATTGGCGGCATTTATCGCCGCATACAATGATAATAAAAATATTATATGCATTGATGACATAAATATAGAAAAAGAAAATACATTTTTCATCTCTTTAACATATAAAGGAGAGACATATTATGAAATTTTCCCCGAATTGTTTGATAATTATTGTAACAATCCGGATGTTATAGAGGAAACTTTTGATGGTATTGATTTCCCAACACAAAAAAGCGAAGAGATTGGATATGACGCTAATTTACCGTTTTGTTCAAGCAATGAGATAGTCAATGAAAGTCTTGCAAAAAACGTCAAAAAACATCTGCTTCATCTCTCCAAATCAAGTGCTTCAAGGGTTAAATTTGGGTTTGAATTAGCGATAAAAGGTAAAAAATTTAATTTCTCTGTAGGAAAAATGAAAATGACCGTTTTGCCCTCTATTTTGGGAGATGTTAATGATGCAGATAGAAAACGGCTGTTTGATTTATTAAAAGATTTGCGGGATGACGACAAAAACAGTCCAAATCCTAACGCTATAGGCGAAAAAATAGAATATTTTAACGACTTCATAGAAGAGTTGGTAAAAGCGGCAACTCTAGAGCAAAAATCAGGATTGGCAATAGTGAATACGCTTTTGCTTTTTGAACAGTCAAACGCCAAAATAGCTATTTTAAAAATGATAAACGACGTTTCACCATCTCAGATTTTGAAAATAAAAGATGCTATGAAGCGTGATAATTACAATATTACGACTTCATGGAGCAATTATCAAACAAGTATCAAAGAATATGATGTGTCTGAAGCAAATCAGGACAAAATTGCCTTTTATCTGCCGCAGTTTTTAAAAGAAGATTTGGATATTGGTAAAGCTCACAATGCAAATATTTTTCTGTTAGACGATAGAAAAATTGGCGAGCGTGAATTTTTGAACAATGCGGCGAAGTTAAATTTCAAAGGTGGTTATAGGAGTGGTTTTAGAGATATTCAAAAATTGGCAGATTTTTTTTATACAATAGATAAAGTGCCGCAAATAATATTAAGAAAGTTGGAGGATTTTAAGATGGAGATTCAAAAGATTGAGGAGTTGCAGGAGCTGCTGGATAAGACACCGTTTATAGTTGCGGATAATAACACAGCTTTAAAAACTGCTTACTGGATGGGCGCCTTATGCTACTTTTTAACAGCAAGAGAATATGGTTTGTCAGGAAAAAACATACTAAAAAGAAAGAGAAACATTTTGGGTATTTTAGACTATAAAAAACTCGCAAAACTGTATGAACTTCTTGAGGCAACAGCCATAAAAATAGAAAAGATGGACGAAATAAGAAGTATAGGTAAAAAAGCGGCTTATTGCAGAGAAAAGCTTATCGAAAATTATAAATATATAAAAGACAATATGTCATATGTTGTAAATGCTTCAAGTATTCAGTTAGCATTTGCGGCAGGCGAAGAAGATGCTAAAAAAATTAAAAAAGATAAAAACCAAGAAGAGGAGAATTAAAATGAGCACGGCAAAGAGAAAAGAGATACTGTTTTTGTGGGACGGAGAAAATTGGAATCCAAACGGCGACATTTTAACCGGTAATGCTCCAAGATATGATACCGACGCACAACTGGCTTTGGTAACAGACGTAAGAGTTAAAAGAACCATCAGAGATTTTATAGATTTAAGAGATAAAAATCCTAAAAATAGAATTTTTATCAAAACATATATGGATGAAGATGGAAAATACTTTCTTGATGCAAAATCAGCCATTAAACGCGAAATACCGGATATAGAAAAAAAGAAAAAAGATGAGATAAAGCAAATCGTCAAAGATAACTTCATAGATATCCGTGCTTTTGGAGCTGTTATACCTATACAAGATAAAGGCAGTAAAAAAGCCGCCGCCAAAGACGAAGAAAAAACGGAAAAAGATGACTCATCCACGGGAGAGTCTTTAACAGGCGCCGTTCAATTTAAAATGTCAAAAAGCATTCACAAGGTAACGCCCGTAGAGTTGCAGGGAAGCGGTGCATTTGCAAGCAGTTATGATGAAAAAGATACTAAAAAACAAAAAAGCAATAAAACATTCAGGGAAGAGACCTATCTGCCTTACGCGATGTTTGCTACTTACGGCATTGTAGATGCTTTTAATGCAAAAGCGAATGATTTTACCGAAGATGATTTTGTAGTCATCAGAGATGCTCTTTGGAAAGGAACGCAAAATCTCATCACGAGAAGTAAAATAGGTCAAAAATCAAGACTGCTTCTTGTGATAGAGCATGACGACGATGCAGGACTTGTCGGCGATTTGAACAATTTGCTCACGATTTCCGAAACGATTGAAGATAGAGCGCGAAATATAAGCGACTTGGAGCTTGGATTTGATAAATTAATAGATAAAATAAATGGTGTAAAAAGCGCTTTAAACGTTAATTATATCTGCGATGACGAGTTTTTTTCACAGTATAGTACAAAGTTTCCAAATACATGGAAGAGAATTTTGTTATGAGCAAAGAACAATTCATCGCGGTTGATATCTGGGGTGATTTTGCGCACTTTTCTCATCCATCGACCGTTTACTCTTCCATCACATATCCCGTGCCGCCAAAAAGCGCTGTTATGGGATTTTTAGGCGCTGTTTGCGGCAAAGCAAGAGATGAATATAAAGAGTGGCTTGGAGAGTTTTATTACGCTGTCTCTATTTTAAATCCTATCAGAAAAATAAAATTTAGTTTCAACGGCATACCGAATATACTAAATATAGCCTACTATAGAAAAGGTGTTATGCCATCTTCAAAGTATAAAGCGAAGCAATTTTACAGAGAACTTATAGTTGAACCAAAATACAGGATTTTTTTAAAGTTTGAAAATCAAAACGTCAAAAATGAAGTTGAGTCTTTTCTCTCAAATCACAAATCATGCTACACGCCCTATCTTGGCATCAATAGCTGCATAGCGGATTTTAGCTATTTGCCGATAGAAGAAATTAGTTTGATAACAGATGAAATTTTTGACGCCGACACTATGATAGAGCAAAAATTTTACAGCGGCACAGTTATTGAAGGGCAAAGGCTTGCTTCTCAAATTATGCCGTTTGATATTGAGCCGCATGATAGAGTGTTTGTAGATTTTAAAGAGACGCTGATAGAGTTAAAGGGTATTCCGTTAATGACAAAAAATAACAGCAATTCATGGGCGATAAAAATAAAAAGCGAAGAAAAAATATCAAATATATTTCTATGTTAAACTTCAATTCACATCCGAATATAAGCATAAATGAACACATAAAAAATATGCTGCAAAATGATGACGAAGAGATTGAGTTAAAAGTAAAATATTTTCATGATTTGGCAAAAGCGAGTGTGGAGTTTCAAAAAAAATTGTGTGGAGAAGATAACAAAAACTATAGCCATGCGATAGAGTCTGCTGTTTTATTTTTTATCATGAATGATGGCGAAATAAACCCAGATGATATGATTACCGCGCTTTTGGCTATATTGTGTCATCATACTCGCCTGAAAGATGCAAAACAAATCTTTAAACATGATGATGGCAGTGAAGCGATTAGCTCTGCTATAGATAATCTTGGGCGTGAAAAAACTTTTGATAATCTGCCTGCCGAATATTTTGATAAATTTAATACATTAAATAAGAATAATTTGAGCGAATATATGCAAAAACAAATCAGAAAAATTTTTAGAGATAAAAAATTTCTTCTCAAAGATGTAATAAAGCAGCGATTTTTATTCTCAAATCTTATTTTTAACGACAAATACAGCGTGATAAGCGGTGAAAGATTTCATTTTGGCAGTCCATACTTTAACGGCATTTTTAAAGAGCATATTGTAAATAAATATTTGGCAGATAAACCAAACATAAGAGATGATTTTAGAAACAGCATTTTGGAAAAATACTCCGCCAATAAAGACAAAAAAATATTTGTTATAAGCGCCCCGACAGGCATTTCCAAAACTTTAACCTCTCTTGCTTTAGCTGAACAAATCGGCAAAAAGATTATTTTCGCGCCGCCGATTACCGCCATCATAGACCAAGTGCATGATGATATCAAAATGATTTGTGCCGATAAAATCGAACCCATAAAGATTCACCATAAAACATTTATAGATATTGATAATGACGAAAACAAAGAACGGTACAATAAGGAAAAATTTTTATCCGAAACGCTGCATGGAGATATCGTTGTAACGACACAATGGCAGATTATGAGTGCACTTTTTTCCAATAAAAACTCTGATTGTACAAAGATATATTCGCTGAAAAACAGCACGATTATTATTGATGAAGTACAATCTCTTCCTTACCAAATCATAAATATTTTTGAGGATTATATCGAAGAATTGTCCAAGCTATACAATATCACTTTTGTATTGATGAGTGCCACTATGCCGCATTTTTCAAAAGATTTTTGTATTTTGTCGGATGATAAGTTTTTTGACTGTTACAACAGATATAAACTTGAGTGGTTAAAAGACAGCAGAATGTCTAAAGATGCGATAGAAAAAAATCAAAATATACTGATAGAGTCTATCATCAAAAGTGCAAAAAAGAACAATAAAATCTTAGTTGTATTAAATCAAATAGCTACTGCGCAAGAGATTTTTATGATACTGAAAAAGAGCAAACTAAAATCCCATAAAATTTTATCTTTGACCACATATATGTTGGAAGAGCATAGAA
The DNA here is from genome assembly GCA_031276365.1 of Campylobacteraceae bacterium. Taxonomy (GTDB): domain Bacteria; phylum Campylobacterota; class Campylobacteria; order Campylobacterales; family Campylobacteraceae; genus JAIRKW01. Next base: position 5,471 of record JAISNG010000114.1, read on the forward strand.
ATGAAGTGATACAGTATGTAAAAAATGCCTCAAAAAATGAGAAAATCATACTTGTTTCTACACAATCAATAGAAGCAGGAGTGGATTTGGATTTTGATGTCGGATATCGCGAAATTGCGCCTGTGTCGTCAATAATACAAACAGCAGGAAGGGTAAATCGTCATGGATTAAACAATGATGATGAGATAAGAACGCTGTTTATTTTCGGAACAATCAGCGAATATACCAACAAAATTTACGGCGATATGTTTGTTGTGAGCAGATCATTTTTGTCAAGGCTGGAAGAGCAGAAAAGCATTTTTGAAAAGGATATTTTGAATATCGTAAAGGCTTATTTTAAAGGATTGCCATCAAATGATTCACGCATTGTAGAAGAATATATCAGTACCGCAGCACATGAAAAAATTCATAAAGAGATATTTGAAAAATATATTGAGGTAGATGAGTTTAAAGAGTCTTTGTATGTGGCAGATGAAGAGAATGAAATTTGGTGTCATAAGATTTTAGAATTGTATCAACAAAGATATCTTGAGAAAAATCAAAATAGAGATAAATTTTTTGAAATCAACGATATGATAGATTGCCTTTTCAAAAAATATATTGCACCAAATATTGTAAAAGTAGCCAAAAAAGATATCTGCAACGCCTCAAGCTTCAACAAGCGCTACTGCTCCAAGATACCATCATCTTATGACAATATATACGTAATGAACAAAGAGTATTATAATAAGGATGTTGGTATTGCCAAAAAAAATGTTATGGAAAAATTTCAAGACGATGTTACGGATATCTCCGTAAGTTAGAGAGCAAATATGTATGTGATAGCCATTTATGATATAGCCGACAAGAAAATTTATCAGGAAAAAGATAACAGCCGAAGAATAAGAAAGCAGTTTGAAAAGTATCTAAAAAGAGTAAATTACAGCGTGTTTGAAGGGGAACTTAGCGCGGCAGAGTATAAATCGCTTTTTGGATATGTGAAAAAATATGCAAATCAAAAACTTGACTCCATAGTATTTTAT
>JAISNG010000128.1 GCA_031276365.1 Campylobacteraceae bacterium
GTATTTTGAACTTTGTCATTCTAACCGCTGCGCTGTCCGTGTTTAACAGCGGCGTTTATGCTACAAGCAGAATGCTTTTCGGACTTTCGCATCAAGGCAATGCGCCAAAGATATTTTCAAGGCTCAACGTCCGCTCCGTTCCGACAGCAGCTATGGCATTGGCTGCTACACTTACTTTTATGGTTGTGCCTTTAAACTATTTTTTACCGCAATGGAGTGAAGCTTTTAAGCAGGCTATGTCGGTGGTCGTGGCGGCTTTGGTCATAAACTGGGCTATGATAAGCTTGGCGCATCTTTTTTTCCGTAGAGTAAAAGATAAAGAGGGTGGAAAAACGCTATTTCCATCTATCTGGTATCCTTTTGGAAATTACACTTGTCTGGTGTTTGTCGTATTTGTTTTGGCGGTTATGGCGATGCCTGATTTTGGGATGTTCTACTCGGTGCTGGCGGTTCCCGTGTGGATAGTTTTTGTCTATCTGCTTTATGTTATTTTCAAAAAACGCGGCGCAAAAGAGTTAAAGGCTTGCGATTGAAAAAATATTTAGTCGGCGGCGCAGTGCGGGATTTGATACTAAAAAGACAAAACAACGATAAAGATTATGTTATTGTCGGCTCAAGCTTTGATGAGATGCTCTCTTTGGGCTTCAAAAGTGTTGGGAAATCGTTTCCTGTTTTTATCCATGAGAAATATGAGGGCGAATTTGCGCTGGCAAGGACTGAAAAAAAGAGCGGCAAAAAGCATTTTGATTTTGAGTGCTTCACTAAAGACGTAAGTCTGGAAGAGGATTTAAAGCGGCGCGATTTGACGATAAACGCGATAGCTTACGATGAGAAGAGCGGTGAATTTATAGATCCGTTTGGAGGGCTTGAAGATATAAAAAACAAGATTTTGCGCCCGACTTCAGAGGCTTTCAAAGACGATGCGCTTAGAATTTTAAGAGCCGCAAGGCTTAAGACCGAACTTGGCGGAGGCTGGGAATTTGACAAAATATTGAGTGATTATGCGTTTGATATGAGAGAAGAGTTGGGCGAGTTGTCTAAAGAGCGGATTTATAAGGAAACAAAAAAAGCTCTTTACGCGCAAAACTCTTCGGTTTTTTTCTACTCTTTGCTCTCTTTAGGCGCGCTTAAGATACTGTTTCCATATCTTGATGATTTGACAAAAATTTCACACGAAAATGAATATCACAAAGAGGGTTCTGTATTTGTCCATACTATGATGGCGCTTGATTTGTGCAGCGATACTACGGCAAAATGGGCTGTTTTGTTTCACGACATTGGGAAGTATCAATCGTTTGCCGAAGATGGGAATTTCCACAGGCATTATGATGAAAAAATTGTAAAAAGCGCTTTTAGAGAGATTGAAAAAACATTAAGCCTTAGCCGTGAAGAGTTTGAAATTGCAAAGTTTTTTGCACTCAAGCACCACAAACTGCAAAATATCTTTAAAAATAGTATGAGAATCTCGAAAACCGCCGCTTTGCTTTTTAGCATAAAAGACAAAAAAAGGCTGAAGATTATTCTTGAGGCAGTTTTGGCGGATTTGAAGGGCAGGATTGGCAAGAGCGCCGATTTTATTTTTAGTAAAGAGCAGGTGATAGAGATGTGGCAGCTTTTGAAATGCGCTGATTACGGCGTGGATAATAAAACAATGAACGTCATGCAGATAAAATCAATCATCGCGCACAAACAGGCAAATATCCTAAAAGAGTTTATAAAAAATATAACAAACTAACCGCAAATCTATTTTTTTATCTCTTGCAATATATCAAAACTGCCATGTATAATAAGTATTGTTTCATATTCGGAAGGCGGATTTATGCTGACTTCGCTTGCTTCTTGAGTTTGTAGTAACTGCGCGGAATTCAGTACTGCATCTTTTCTAAACCGAGAATACTCGTTATAATTTGCATAAGGAGATTGAATGCTTATATTTGTTGGAGCACCCAGAGAAAAGCCATTTTTGCCTATCAATCTTTTTGCTTTTTCGTAAAGTTTTTCAAACAACTTGCCCTCAATTTCATTTTGAACTTTTTGTCTTTGTTCGTCCGACACGCTGTAGTGCAGGTCATTGTTGATAGTCATTTTCAACTCTTGCGCTTTTGTAAATATTTTGCCTATATTGTCAAAATTTGAAGTTTTAATCTTTATCGTATTTGAAACAAAATACTTTTTTGTTTTCTGCTCATCTTCTGAGGCTTGAGCGGTTTCATACTTTTTTATATCAATATGTGTAATGCCGCTGTTTTCCAAATCTTTTGATATTTTTTCAAAGATAATTTGGGTATTTTTCTTTGCTGTGTTTTCGGATTGCGCTGTGATTTCAATAGTAAAATGATACAAATTTTCATCGTTATAATTGTATTTTTCCAAATTATCAATACCGTTTTTTTCAAGCAGTTCTATGATATTGTAGAGATTTTCTTGAGGCGTTTTGATTAAAACTGTAAGTTTTGTCGTAAATTTTTTTGATTTTTCATCTATCGGCTCCAAGACATTTTGCTGATAATTTCTATACTCAACAGTGCTGATATCTTTCTCTTTAACGCCAAGTGTTTGTAAATATTTTTTCAGTTCGTCCATGTTTTTAACATTACGGTTTGAAGCGTTGTTCGGACTGCTTCCTTCTGTCAAATATGTGATGCTAAATTCTGCAATATCAGGCTTAAAGGTTATCTTTTCTTCATATTGTACATCTGCTATAGTTCCGACAGCTATATGATTTTGTCCATATTTGAGTTTGTTTATTGTTTGAAAATCGCTTTGGATTTCGCCTTGTGCTGCAAAAATTTCCGACATAAAAGCCAAAGCAACTAAAAGTAAAGCTTTTTTCACATATGCACCTTTTCGGTTTTTGAAAAATGATTATATCATAAATAGCTCGTTTTTTAAGCATATACAAGGTAAAATCCGTGCAATAAACAATGGAGCATATCATGAAATATCTCATAACTGTTTTTTGTCTGTTTTTCATAGTTGGCTGTACTTCCAATGAAGAAACAATTCCCAAAAGTAGCGCGTTAAAAGTTGGAGAGAGTGTTGAGCTGACAAGCGTTCAAGGCGCCAAAATTACCATCAAAAGAGTTGAGGGCGGTTTGGTGCAGGTCGGCAAGGAAAACAACGTTTTGATATTTGACATTTTCGGAACATTTTGCGAACCATGTAAAAAAGAGGCGGGTGCGCTCATAAGATTGCAGTTAAAATATCTTTCCAATATGACGCTTATAGGACTTAGCTATTTTGAAGATGTGGATGAAAAATATATCATTGAAAACTTTGCAAAACCATACAACGCGCACTATTTTATAGCCAAAAATTCACCAGCAAACAAGGCTTTGGCAGATACGATAACGGAAGATTTGAAGTATAAAAGCCTTATATCCCTGCCATTTAAAGTGGTGCTTAAAAATGGTAAATATCAATATGTAACCGATGTGTGGGAAAATAAAACAGACAATAAATATTATATTGGCGCAGTGAGCACAGATGTGATAGAGAGAGATTTAGAACAGATTTTGAAAGAGTGATTTATGAATAAAACAGATAGAGG
>JAISNG010000141.1 GCA_031276365.1 Campylobacteraceae bacterium
CGTGTATTGTCCTGTAGGAACGATGACGCAGGGCATTTGCAAAATAAAACACAGGAATGATGAGATATGCAGACAAGAGCAAAACAGATAGCGGAACTTTTAAGGGTGCTTGCGAATGAAAACAGGCTGTTGATATTTTGCGCACTTTTGGAAAAACCTATGAGCGTAACAAATATAGCCGAACGTGTGCCAAACATCACACAGTCAGCCATTTCTCAACACTTGGGACTTTTAAAAGCACACGGTATTTTGGACTACTCAAAATCTGGACAAAACATCATATATTCCGTCGCAGACGAGCGCGTAAAAGAGATTATAGATGTTCTGAAAAAGCATTATTGCAATAAATAAAAGTTTTTCGGCTTGCATAAGGCAACAATAAATAAAGATATTTTGTATATTGCCATACATGTACAATTTGCGTAATTTCTTGAAAATGATACGACATCAGTCGTTATCACGAGTAATAATAGCATTCTTTCTTTTCCGTCATTTTTACATAAAAATCAAAACATCATATATTCCGTTATTCATGCCCCTTCCGTCATTCCCGCAACGAGCAAAGAGTTTTCGTAGAAAACGATATTTGCGAAGCAGGCGGGAATCCATTATATGATAAAAGTAAAATTATGAAAGAAAATAAAAGACTGACAGTAAAACATCAATCCCTTTCATAAATATATTATGGTCCACAAAAGTCTTTTTAGATACCCGTTTTCACGGGTATGACAGAAAATGAGTGTACGTATAACTAAGAGGCGCATATATATTTACTCGCGCGCGAATGATGGGAAAGGATATTTGCTTATCCTTCAGAAGCTGGAATGATACAATAAAACTAACTGCATTTTTATTTTAATCGGGAGAGATTAATCTCCCGATTTGGTTATTTATGGTTACGTGTGTACATATACATACATGTACAAGTTATTTATGGTATTTTTTCTCAACAAAAGAGGCTATGCGCTTGATGCCTTCAACTATGCTTTTTTCATCTGTGGCGTAAGAAAATCTAAAATATCCGTCCATGCCAAAACCAATGCCTGGTACTACGGCTACCCCCGCGTCTTCAAGCAGCTCTTTGCAAAATTTCATAGAGTCATTTGAGAGTTTTTTGATATTTGCAAATATATAAAATGCGCCGTTTGGCACTATCGTTGATATGCCATCTATCTCATTTAGGGCATTTACCGCCAAATCTCTACGCTTTTCAAAAGTCTTGCGCATAAACTCTATATCTTCGTCTATCGTGCCGTCAAGCGCTGGGATAGCAGCTTTCTGAATGATAGAGGTGATATTTGAAACGCTTTGGCTTTGGAGCTTTTTAACGGCGTTTATTATCTCTTTGCTTGGTGTTGCAAGATAGCCAAATCTCCAGCCCGTCATCGCCGCCGATTTGCTAAGTCCGTTTATCGTTATCGTCCTTTGGAAAGCATCTTCGCTAAGGCTTGCAAATGAGGTAAATTTCGCACATCCAAAAAGAAGTTTTTCATAAATTTCATCGGCAACAACAAGCACATTTGTCCCTTTAAGTACATCTGCCAAAGCTTCAAGTTCATCTTTTGCATAAACAGAACCTGTTGGATTTGATGGATTGTTCAAAATAAATGCTTTGGTTTTCGGCGTAATCGCATTTTTTAACTGCTCTGGAGTTATCTTAAAATCAGTGCTGTCGTCGGTTTGCAAAAACACGCTTTTGCCGCCGCAATATCCTATAACTTCAGGGTACGTAACCCAATATGGCGATGGTATGATAACCTCGTCCTCATGGTCTATAATCGCTTGAAAAAGCGAAAACAAAGAGTGTTTCGCACCTACGTTTATGACGATATCGCTTGGTTTATAATCAAGGGCGTTATCGCGCCACAGCTTATCCGCCACAGCTTTTAAAACTTCAGGCGTTCCTGGTACTGCGGTATATTTTGAAAAACCGCTCTTTATCGCTTCAATAGCGGCTTTTTTGACAGCTTCAGGCGTGTCAAAATCAGGCTCTCCTGCTGAAAAACTTAAAATATCTTTCCCGCTCGCCTTTAACTCTTTCGCAAGCGAAGATATCGCTACGGTGATTGATTCGGACAAGTGTAAAACCCGTTGTGATAACATATTTTAAACCCTTTGAAAAAATGTCCGATGATTATAGCCAAAAACAGTCTTTAAGTAAATTAGTTTTTACTTAATATTTTAAAATTTACTCGGAATGTTTGCTGACGGTTTTCAGATAGCCGTTGTCATTGAGCAACAGATACAACTCTCCCAAAATATGCTTCTTCTCTTTTTCATCTATCAGTTCAGACTCTTCAATGCGGTCGTTCAAATTATCCTGAATCTCCCTCACATCATAATCCAAATCCTCCAAAATATCCAAAATACATTGCGATTCAAGCAGATTTTCTATTTCATAGCCATCGTTGGTTATTATCACAGTAGCTTCGGTAGGGTGCGTGAAAAGATTGTGTTTCATGCCCAAAACTTCCTGATATGCCCCAACAAGGAAAAATCCCAGAAAATATTCTCTCTCGTCCAAATCCACATCATGTAAAAAGAGTGGCTCTTTTATATCAAAGCCTATTTCGCCGTCGCTGTCGCATGTGATATCCCACAAGGAAGCCGAACGGGTAGGGTGATCATCCAACATATCAAGCGGCATAACAGGGAAATTTTGTTCCAACCCCCAATAATCAGGCAGACTTTGAAATATGGAAAAGTTTACAAGATATCTCTCCTGCACCTGTTCTTGAATGTTGAGTATCTCGCTGTAGTGTTTTTCGCCCAAGATATTAACCGCTTTTTTAATGATGAGATTTACCAAAACTTCGGTATTTGAGCGGTCTTGCAAATCTACATAACCCAAATCAAAAAGCGTCAACAAGGACTCCATGTGGTCAATCGCATCATGCAGATATTCCATCGCATTTTTCGTATTTATGGTCGTATAGAGGTAATGAAGCTCTTCCACAAGCTGTGGATT
>JAISNG010000161.1 GCA_031276365.1 Campylobacteraceae bacterium
CGGTGTAAAAATCGTTGCTGTCTCTGCAGGTAATGCCCATTCGCTTGCCATTTCTGATAACGGCACGGTTTACGCAACAGGATATAACCTTTATGGCAGACTTGGCGACGGTACCACAACGCAACGAACTTCGTTTGTGCCGATTACATCTCTAAGCGGTGTAAAAATCGTTGCTGTCTCTGCAGGTAATGCCCATTCGCTTGCCATTTCTGATAACGGCACGGTTTACGCAACAGGGTATAACTACTATGGCAGACTTGGTCTTGGTCTTAGCAATACCGCTAATGTTTATACATTTACTGAGGTTAGCTCTTTGAACGATAAAAACATTACTGCCATATCAGCAGGCAATGAACACTCTCTCGCTATTTCTGATGAGAGTGTAGTTTACGCAACAGGGTATAACTACTATGGCAGACTTGGTCAGAACGGCACAACTGATAAAAATATCTTTGAATTTTCAGCTTCACTTATAGATTGATTTAATTTTTAACCTGTGCATAAATCTTGCACAGGTTATTTTTTCTTCATTTTCACGCTTTTTTCAGTTATTATCAATGAACAAATACGCGTCCTTTTACGTCATTCCTGCGACCAAACGGCAAGTGAGTGTGTATCGTGAGGGAAGGTGAAAATCCATCACATGAACAAAGTAAAATCATAAAATAAAAAACAGACGATAAAATATCAATCTTTTTAATAAACGTATTATCTGTTTGTAAAATTCTTTTTAGATACCCGCCTTCCCTTACGATACACACTCGCTTACGTTCGCTTATCGTTCGGTCGCGGGTATGACAGAGATGGCGGATACCCGTATTCACAGGTATGACGGAAATAGCGAATAGCAGTTTTTTTGGAGATGGCGGATACCCATATTCCCCGCTCGTGATAAGATTCATACGCGAGGCTATCACTTGCATTAGATATGACGTAGAAATGATATATGTTTTATTTGCAATGACAATTGACGTTGTATTGTTCGCATGCATATGATGGAAGTCGTCAGACAGCTGTTTCCGCCGCCGTTGAAGTTATCTCTGAGGTTCGCATGTATATGACGGAGATGGCGGATACCAGTTTTTTAGCTATGACGGAGAGAGAGTTGATGCCCTCATTCCTCATGATAAGCTTTATGCGCGAATGACGAAGACGGTTGTAATTCCCTCGCAATTTTTGTCTTTCATATATCGCAAGAGAGTCGTTATTTTAAACCACATGCAATGGCAGAGAGGATTTGCTGGTGTGATTGCGAAAGATTTTCAAATTTACATGGTGCATTTTAAGACATATGAGAGATTATCAAAACAGCGTTTGCTGTATCCTTTTGGGCTCTTCCAAAGCTGCGGTTATCTCCTCTTTATCTCCAAGCACCAAAATATACCTAAGTGAGGAGATGCTCAAAGCTTGAAGCGATTTTGCCGAAGTGTATCTTTTGCATGAGATTTTAATATTAACGTTGTGCGGGGCTAATACAAGCAGATAATTGTCGGAAACATAATTTTTTATCCATGCCTCCTCTTTTTCAAACAGCATCTCGTCAGTTTCTATAATGATGGCTTGATGCGTTGAGCCAAACGGGCGCGCCTCCAAAGCAGTATTGATAAATATCGGCTCAAAATGTCCGTTTTTTTCCATAGAGTCTATCTTAAATTCAAGCGATTTTTGCCTCAAAAAAGTTATGACAGCGGCGAAATTCGGCACAAAAAGAGGCGGAATCATAAAGTCCTTGAAGTAGTTTTCCGCGCATACAAAAGTGGTTTTAAATATGGAGTGCGACTGTAGTATGGCGGCTTCGGCGCATTCGTTCACACTTTCAAACTGCGGCGATATCTGTTCCAAAAGATATCTAGTTTTTGAGAAAATATAACTTTTTGGCTCCAAATCTGCAATCTGCAAAAACGCTTCCGAAACATCGCTGCTTAACAGTATGTTTTTAAATTGCAGCTTAAAAGAGTTTAACATATCAAACTGCAGAACAGACAAAAAGACAGCATTAATTTCATTTGTTTCTACCAAAAACCGCATAAAGCGAATCATCGCTTTTTCTATACTCTCCACCTTTATCCATGCTATTTCGTTATCGTCGGTTTGTATGTTTTGTTCATGTATGATAGCGTATGCGCCGTTTTCCAACGCTTGGCTAATTTCTTCTTTTGTGCCTTCAACGGCAAAAAAAGCTCCTCCGCTTTTGACCTTGTCGCTCTTGCATGTAAAGCTTGTAACAGATTTGACCAAAGGCTCTTTTAGAAGATGTCCCGAGCAGATTTGAGCCAAGTTTTCAATTATCATTTAACAACAGCGCCGATATCTTTCAAGGTTTGGGGACTTATCAGAGTGATGCCGTTTTTATCCTCCGCAGTCAAGACCATCCCGCAAGATTCAAGCCCCATAATTTTAGCAGGTTTTAGATTTGTAACTACGCAAACCTGCACGCCTTCAAGGCTTTTGGCATCATAATACGCTTTGATGGCGGAGAGTATCTGTCGTGGTTTTTCCTCTCCGATATCCACCAAAAGCTTCAAAAGTTTGTCACTCTTTTCTATCGTTTCTGCTTTGATGATAGTGCCGATTTGTATTTTTGAGCTGAAAAACTTATCTACGCTTATCAACTGTTCATCTTTTTTCGGCTCTTTTT
>JAISNG010000193.1 GCA_031276365.1 Campylobacteraceae bacterium
AGCAAATGTTGATTCCATAGCCGCGGCTGAATTTAACAAAAGATATCTTGGACTGGCGGCAGAAGCCATCATAAGTACGGCGGCAAAAACTATCATACAAAAACAGTTAGATGATGTTGACCCGCTTTTAGGATTTTTGGGTTCTGTATATCAAATAGCTACGGCACAAGCGGACATAAGAAGCTGGAGCGCGCTGCCGAAAAGTTTTGAAGCGGCAAGTATTCCGATAAAAGATGGTAATATTACGATTGTTGATGAAAATGGAGTAGTATTGCTGCAAGAATTTTTAAAAAATGATAAAAACGTTATAATTTACCTCAAATCATCACAAAAAGGTCAAATTATAACGCATAAAATCTATCTTTAAGGAGAAAAAATGAGAAAAATAGTTTATTTTTTGGCGTCCTTGACGCTTTTTTTCACAGGCTGCGCGGATAAAACTCCGCAATTACAATCACCAAGTTCCAATGTTGTCTTTGAAAACGACAGTTTGGGGAAATGGTTTGCCCTGCAAAATATCGTATCTCTTGCCAGAGACGACGGCTTCATGGAGATTGAGATAACGGGCAAAAACAACAGTTCTGAAAAACAGACGCTCACTTACAACATTGACTGGTATGACCAAAACGGATTTATCATCAAATCCATCTTGGTAAAACGCAAAATCGCTACAGTAGAGGGCGGCAAATCCATCATCATACATGCGGTAAGTCCCAGCGCAAATGTAGCAAACTATAAAATACGTTTCGGCGTACCAACCGAAGATGACGAGTTAAGAGACAACAACGTAAATTTAAAAGAACATAGAGGAGAGTAGAGATGAAAGGTAAGATTTTGACAAAAGCCGCTTTGACGGCAGTCGTATTTGTTTTTTTGGCAGGCTGCACGCAGCAAGCGCCGCGCTATGTCGGCGTGGACAATCCCGAAGTTCAGGCGGTAATCTCCATGGGACTTGACAGGCAGGATTTTGAAAAAGCAGCGGCAGACGCAGTGGATTCACTGCTTCGCTCAGGCGTGCTTAGCAAACCAAACGGCGAAAAATATGTCGTAGCCATAGGCAGGATAATAAACGACACTACGCAAAAAATAGACACGGATATGTTTATCAAAAAGATAAGAACATCCATGTTAAATTCAGGCAAAGCTGTCGTAACTTCAGCCATAACCGCAGGTGGAAACAATGACGAGCTTATCTATCAGACGAGAGATTTGAGGACTGATGATGAGTTCAAACAAGATACGATATCGGAAAAAGGAACGCTTTTAGCGCCTGAACTCTCGCTTACAGGCAAGATAATACAACAGTCAAAGACGATTGATAAAAACAAGCTTGTAGAGTTTTATTTTCAACTCACGCTTACAAATCTCAAAAATGGACTTGCCGTATGGGAAGAGGAGAGCGTCATCGGAAAAGTTGGAGATAAAAAGTCAGTCAATTGGTAAAACAACATTTGTAAGAGCCTGCACGGCTCTTACTTCAAAAAAAGAAAACCATGCTAAAAAAAATATTTACAAATACCTATACAGCTCTGTTTTTGTATATTCCGTTGCTTACGCATATCGGTGTGTTTTTGTGTGCAAAAGCGTGCGTAAATATTGGTAATTACGTTTTGGTGGGAATCGCAATAGCGTTTTCATGTATTGTTTTAGAGCTGATTTTTATATTTTTAGGATATTTTTGGGGCAAAAAATTTATAAATAAACTTGGTTTTACGGCATATTTTGCGATTTTTGCACTGACGATATACAACATTTTTTGCATGAGTTTGGCATTTATCCTCTCAGGTGGAAAACAATCAGGTGATATTTTTATAATAATCGCTTTTTTGTCAAATATTGAGTTTGCTTATGTAAATTTTATTGTTGTTCTAATATTTACCCATTCGCTGATATCTGTTTTTCTACTGCAAATCGCAGTATATGGCGCCTTTGGCGGCGGAGTGGCTTTTGCGCTTTGGAAAAAAGGGTTATTGCATTTTAATGAGCCTTTAAAAAACTTAATTTTTGCAGCTTTGATATTGACTCTTGGCTGTATCTTTTACATGTAAAGAGGAAACTATGTTGAAAAAAATATTTACAAATACTTATACAGCTCTGTTTTTGTACATTCCGATATTGTTACATGCGGCGGGGTTGTTAGTAGTAGTGGCAATTGAGGGCGGCGGAGATTTAAGCGAAATTATCCGAGGGACTTTATCTCTCCTTATTTCAATACTATTTTTTGCAATATTGGGATATTTTTGGGGCAAAAAATTTATAAACAAAGTTAGTTTTACAGCATATTTTGCGATTTTTGCACTGATGATATACAACCTTTTTTGTATGAATCTGGCTTTTATACTTTCAGGCTGGAGCTATGAAGACGGCATTTTTTGGGCAATCGCTTTTTTCTCAAATATCGAGCTTATTATTGTAAATGCTCTTTTTATATTCGGCGGTTCGCCGATGTATATTTTCATGCTGCAAATAGCGGCCTATGGAGCATTCGGCGCAGGAGCTGCTTTTGCGCTTTGGAAAAAAGAGATGCTACGTTTAAATGAAACTTTAAAAAAACTTCTCTTCATAACTTTGATATTGGCTCTCGGCGGCGCGGCTCAATGGGCATACAAAAACTCCAAATTTTTGCCCTATTCTGTTAATAAGCTTGAAAAAGTCGGAGAAACTAGCAGATTTTTTGCACCGCGCGATAATGATTTGATAGATTTACGAGGCGAACCGACTTTGGTATTTGAAGATAATGCCCCAAAAATTGACGGCGCGACCGCGCTTTGTCCGATATTTTACTCCGCGCATAAAGCCTTATATGCCAAGATAGAAAAGAAGCAAGACTATATCTGGTGTTCAACAACGCCGCATGCATATGAATACCTCATAGATGACAGTAAAACAGAGCTGATATTCGCAGCCTCGCCCTCAGATGAACAGATACAAGCGGCAAAAGAGAAAGGCATAGAACTTATCTTGACGCCAATCGGCAAAGAGGCTTTTGTATTTTTGACAAACAAGCAAAACCCTGTAAATTCGCTAAGCGTGCAAAATATCAAAGATATCTATTCGGGTAAAATCAAAAATTGGCGCGAACTTGGCGGCGAAAATGAAAAAATATTAGCATTTCAACGCAATGAAAATTCAGGCTCGCAAACTGCCATGCAAAAGTATGTTATGAAAGATACGCCGTTTATCGCTCCGCTGCAAGAGGAGTTTTATGGAGGTATGGGCGGTTTGATAGAGGGAGTTGCAGACTATAGAAACGCCAAAAACGCGATAGGATATTCGTTTAGATATTACGCGACCGTTATGAACAAAAGTGAAAATATCAAGCTTTTAAGCATTGACGGTATAGAACCAAGCATTGAAAATATCAAAAACGGCTCATATCCGTTTACGGCTGAATTTTACATCGTAAGCACGCAAAATACTTCTCATGAGGGACAAAAACTCATTAAGTGGTTTTTGAGCGAACAAGGACAAATACTCATCAAAGACATTGGCTACGTGCCTTTGAAGGAGTTTTAAAACTCTCATGCTAACCGCGAAAACCCTTTTCGTATTCTTTTTGGCTGGTCTTTGTGAAATCGGCGGCGGATATCTCATCTGGCTTTGGTTAAGAAGCGGCAAGCATTGGAGTTTTGGGTTTTTGGGTGGGATAATACTCGCCCTTTACGGTGTCATAGCGACTTTGCAGCCGTCAAATTTTGCAAGAGTATATGCGACTTACGGCGGGATTTTTATCTTCATGTCCATACTTTGGGCTATGAAATTTGATAGCTTTGTGCCTGATAGATACGATATTATCGGCGTTTTTGTGGTATTGGTCGGCGTTTTTATCATCTATTTTGCACCGCGATAAAAAAGCTATTGCATGGCGGTTTTTCTATTTTTGGCTTTTGTCTGCTAAAATAGTAAAATACAAAAATTAAAGAGAGTATAATGGTTCAGGCAAATAATATAACTATGCGCTTTGGCGGTCAGATTTTGTTTGAGGATGTAAATCTCAAGCTTGACAGTGCAAAACGGTATGGACTTATCGGGGCAAATGGTGCGGGCAAAAGTACATTTTTAAAGATTTTATCAGGCGAGATAGAGCCAAGCTCTGGAAATGTGTCCATAAACAGCGCATTGAAAGTGGGCATTTTGAGCCAAAATCAATTTGCCTATGAGGATTTCAGCATTAAAGACGCGGTTTTATACGGCAACAAAAGGCTTTACGACGCAATAAAAGAGAAAGAGAAACTTTATGAAAGCGGTGATTTTTCGGACGAGAAGGTCAATAACCGTTTGGCTGACTTGGAGATAATCTGCGCCGAAGAAGACCCGACTTACGAATATGAAGTAGCGATAGAAAAAATCCTTGAAGCGCTGGGGTTTTCCGCCGCAAGACACAATGACCTTATGCACTCCTTGACAAGCGCTGAGAAATTTAAAGTGCTTTTAGCGCAGGTTTTGTTTCCAAAGCCTGAAGTTTTGTTTCTGGACGAACCTACTAACAATCTTGATATAGACGCCATCGCGTGGCTTGAAGAGCAGCTAAAGCGACATGAGGGGACTATCGTAGTTATTTCGCATGATAGACACTTTTTAAATGCCGTGGTTACGAATATTTTAGATATAGATTTTAGAAAAATCCGCGAATTCAGCGGCAATTACGATGATTGGTATATAGCCTCAACGCTTATTCAAAAGCAAGCCGAAATGGAGCGTGAGCGAAAACTTAAAGAAAAAGATGAGTTGGAAGGTTTTATCAGGCGATTTTCCGCAAACGCTTCAAAAGCCAAGCAAGCCACGAGCAGACAAAAACAGCTTGAAAAACTGGACATAAACGACTTGCAAACCTCTTCCAGAAGGGACCCAAATATACTTTTCAGACGTAAAAGAGATATAGGCAATGAAGTTTTAAATATAGACAATCTTTCGTTTTCATACGGCGATAAAGAGGTACTGAAAAATATAAGTTTCAAGGTAGAAAAAGGTGACAAGATAGCTCTTATCGGGGCAAACGGCATAGGTAAAAGCACATTTTGCAAACTTTTGATGCATGAACTTTTTCCAAAAAGCGGCAAAATATTTTGGGGTGCGACGATAGAACCAAGCTACTTTCCACAGGATACGACAGATATTATCAAGGGCGGCATGGAGCTTTTCGAATGGCTGCAGCAGTTTGACGACAAAAAGGATTTGGACGAGATACGCAAATGTCTTGGGCGCATGCTATTTTCTGGTGAAGACCAAAAAAAGAGCATCAAATCCATAAGCGGCGGCGAAAAACACAGAATGATGCTCTCAAAACTTATGCTGGAGAGAGGCAATTTTTTGATTTTGGACGAGCCCAATAACCATCTTGATTTGGAAGCCATCATAGCTTTGGGCGAAGCTTTGTATAAATTTGACGGAGTCGTCATATGTGTAACCCATGATAGGGAGCTTATAGACGCATTCGCAAACAGAATCATAAAGATAAAAGACGACGGCACGATAGAGGATTTCAAGGGCGATTACGAACAATACAAAGAGCAATATACACTATAAAGGATTTTGATGCATTATCTCCTGATTTATGAAGCGGTAGAGGATTGTATGACAAGGCGAAATGAGTTCAGAGATGAACATTTAAGACTTGCCGAAGAAGCCCAAAAGCGCGGTGAATTGATACTTGCAGGCGCGCTTGGCAACAGAGGTTCGGCATTTTTATTTTTGATAAACGACCAAAAAATCGCTGAAAATTTTGCGAAAAACGACCCATATGTAAAAAACGGTCTTATAATATCCTATAGGCTTTTGCCATGGACTACGATCATTGGCAAAGATGCGCAAAACAATCTCAACAAGGAGTCAAAATGATAAAATATTGTTCTTTTATCATCGGTTTGACGCTTATATTCGTCGGCTGTTCCGAAAAAGAGAAAGAGCACAACAAGACTTATACAAACAGTATCGGTATGAATTTTGTTCTGATAGATAAAGGCTCTTTTATGATGGGTTCGGATATAAACCAAAACGAAAAACCGCGTCAGGAGATAACGATAACCAGAAGCTTTTATCTCGGTACGACCGAAGTAACGCAGGAGCAATGGGGAAAGGTGATAAACAGCAATCCGTCCAAAATAAAAGCCGCATCAAACCCAGTAGACTCCGTCTCATGGTATGATGTTAAAATGTTTTTATCAAAACTTAACACGCTTGAAAACACAACCAAATACCGCCTTCCGACCGAAGCCGAATGGGAATATGCCGCATCTGCCACGTCCAACGATACGTATTCGTTCGGCAGCGACGAAGGGGAGTTGAAACTATACGCTTGGTTTTATGACAAAAAAGATAAAACCAAAAATCTCTCTCCGCGCGCAGCAGCTCAAAAAATGCCGAACAAATGGGGACTTTACGACATGTATGGAAATGTTTGGGAGTGGGTGGAGAGTACGTATGACAGAAATTTTTACGAGAAAAATCCAAAAATCAATCATTCAGACATTTCGGCAAATGCAAATATACTCAAAGGCGGAAGTTCGTATAACAGCGCCGAATTTCTACGTTCTGCGGTAAGAATCTCACAGCCTCCAAGCTATAGCGCCGATAATGTTGGATTTAGGATAGCCGTTACGATTGAGAATTGAAAATATTATCATACAAGAATGTGATTTATCAATACAAACATTTTTTGTTTTTAATTACAACTTCTTTTTGGATTCCAGCCTGTGCTGGAATGACACAAGAGGCATGTTGCTTGTCGTTGCTTTTACCCAGAGTGATAAATCACTCTGGTGACCATTGTAATAGGTATGATGGAATTTGGTCTTTTTTGTCGTTTGTTGATATGATGGAAAATGTTGTCCATTCTGCATGAAATGGTTTCTGTGGTTTTTGGCTTACATAAATTAAGTGATGTTTTTTGTGATTTTTGGATACCCGCATTCCTCTGATGAGCTTCCTGTAGAAAGCTATCACTCACTCGGGTATAACGGAAATAAGGATATATGTTTCTCATCGTAAAGACTGACGTTGTATAGTTCGCGGGGGTATAACATAGAAGGTACGTTTGTTTACATGAAATGACGAAACAGAATATTTGTTTGCCGTTTAGTCGCGCGGGAGTGTGAAAGGATATTTTTCTGCGGTACGATGGTGTGAATTTGTGCTTGCAAAAAATGTCAAAATGATATTTTCCTCTATCATGTGCTTATTTACCACATGTACCAAAATTTATACTTGCTCTTCGCGTTTTTTCAATTCTCTTTTTATATAAAAAAATGCGGCGATGGCGACGAGGATAATGATAATGACGATGATATATCCCAGATACTTTTTTATCAATTCGTCATTTTCTCCTATAAAATAGCCAAGAAGTGCGAGGATATTTACCCAGATAAATGAACCAAGTATCGTGTAAAATGAAAACTTTGCCAAATTCATGCGTGCAAGTCCTGCTGGCAGAGAGATAAAGTGTCTTACGCCCAAAAGCAGTCTGCCGCTGAATGTTGAAATCTCTCCATGTCGGTTGAAAAACAGCTCTACTTTTTCCAAATGATGCGGTTTTACAAAGATATATCTGCCGTATTTTAAAAGCATAGCGCGCCCAAGTTTTAACGCCAGAAAGTAGTTACAGCAAGCCCCTGCCAAAGAGCCTAAAGTGCCGGCTAAAACTATCAAAAAGTAGTTCATTTC
This sequence comes from Campylobacteraceae bacterium, assembly GCA_031276365.1. GTDB lineage: Bacteria > Campylobacterota > Campylobacteria > Campylobacterales > Campylobacteraceae > JAIRKW01. Next base: position 7,660 of record JAISNG010000193.1, read on the forward strand.
GCCTTTGGACGCAAGATAGCCGGCAGGTATAATAACAACTTCGCTTGGCAGCGGGAATACGGAGCTTTCAATAGCCATGAGAATGAAAATTCCGATATATCCCGAACCGTCGATGGCTTCAATAAGCCATAAAGAGATATCTTTCAGCAAATTAAAAAGCTTCCAAAATAGCGCCTTGATATTTTTCGCGTATAAAGCCTCTGACCTCTTCGGAATTTAGGATTTTATTGAGTGCTTTTATACCATCTTTGTTCTCATTGCCCTTTTTGACAACTAAGATATTTGCATAAGGAGAATCCTTGCTTTCAAGCAAAAGAGCGTCTTTTAGCGGATTTAGATTGGCTGCGATGGCAAAATTTGTGTTGATGATGGACAAGTCAAAATCCCCGATTGTGCGTGGAAGCTGAGGAGCTTCTATCTCGGTTATTTTAATATTTTTTGGATTTTCTACTATATCAAGCTTTGTTTTTATCTCTTTCTCGTTATTTAGCTTGATAATGCCCGCGTTTTGCAACAATTCAAGCGCTCTGTTGCCATTTGTAGGGTCGTTTGGTATAGCTATACTACCATCGTTTGGAAGTTCGTCTATAGATTTTAATTTTGCCGAATAGATGCCTATGGGCTCAAGATGAACCGAAACAGTCTTTACCAAATCTGTGTTTTTATCTTTGTTAAACTGTTCAAGATATGGTGTATGCTGAAAAAAATTAGCGTCAATCTCACCGTTAAATACAGCAATATTTGGTATAACATAATCGTTAAACACCCGAATGTCAAGCGTATAACCCTCTTTTGCAAGAAGAGGCTTGACAAATTCCAAAATCTCCGCATGCGGAACAGGCGTAGCGCCTACCGTTATTGTCTTTGAAGAGCCTTTGTTAGAGCAAGCGCTAAACAAAAGCGCAAAGACTGCCAATAAAGCATAAAGCTTTTTCATGAAAAACCGCCTTTCTTAAGTTAATGTTTGATGATTTTATAAACCATATTTCCAAGCGCTTGAAACAGCTGAACTAATGCTATAAGTATCACAACGGTGATAAAAAGCACATCTGCTTGAAATCCGTGGTATCCGTACTGTATAGCCACCTGTCCCAAGCCGCCGCCGCCGACTGCACCCGCCATTGCCGAAAATCCGACGATTACTATAAGCGTTAAAGTAATTGCCGAAATGATACTTGGCATCGCTTCGGGCAGCATGACTTTGAAAATTATCTGCAATTTTCCCGCACCGAACGATTTGGCGGCTTCAATTATACCATAATGCACCTCTTTGAAGGCATTTTCTATGATACGCGCTACAAACGGCGCCGCTCCTATCGTCAAAGGTATGATTGAAGCGGTAGTGCCTGTGATTTTTCCGACAATTATTTTTGTGAATGGGAAAAGTATAATGATAAGTATGATAAATGGAAATGAGCGGAATGTATTTACCACGACATCAAGCGCGTTGTAAACATATCTGTTCGGCGATAGTCCATTTTTATCCGTTATAACTAAAACTACGGCTATCATAAAGCCTATCAGTACGGCAAAAAAAGTGGAAGCTAAACTCATGTATAGCGTCTCAAGAAGAGCTTGAATCATTAGTTTCATTATTGTCAAAAATCTCTCGCTCATCAGATTGTCTCCCAAAATATACCGTTTTTATTTTGAAGGTAGTTTTTTACAGTATCAGCGTGTTTTGTATCAACATTTATGACTAAAGAGCCCACAACTTTTTCGCCAAGTTTTTCAAGCTTCCCCCAAACTATGTTAAAGTCTACGCCAAGTTCTCTTGCCATAGCGGTAACTATTGTTTTGTCTGACATCGTGCTTGGGAAATAGAGCCTTATATTTACGCCGTGATTTGGCAGTATATCCTCTTCGCCTAAAAATTTTCTCATTCGTTCGTCAGGCTTTAAAAATAAAGACTCAATATCGCCGCATCCGATAATCTGCCCGCGCTCCAAAAGGATAGCCTTTGACGCTGCATTTTTTACGACGCTCATTTCATGAGTTACCAAAACGACGGTAATGCCAAGCGTTTTGTTGATAGTTTTTAAAAGGTCAAGTATTGAGAGTGTTGTTTTTGGGTCAAGCGCACTCGTAGCTTCGTCGCTCAAAAGTATTTTCGGCTCCAAGCTCAAAGCTCTTGCTATCGCAACTCTCTGTTTTTCGCCGCCGCTAAGCTCCTTGGGATAAGAGTCTTTTTTATGAATAAGCCCCACAAGCGTCAAAAGTTCCTGCACTTTTTTATCCGTATCACTTTTGTTATACCTCCAAAGCTGCATCGGAAGCGCTACGTTTTGATATACGCTCTTTTGTTCCAGCAAAGAGAAATGTTGAAAAATCATTCCTATCTCTTTTCGCAAAAAGCGTAGTTCCTGCTCTCCAAGTTTGCCGATATCGCGCCCAAACACGCTTAAACTTCCCTCATCATACTTTTCAAGTCCATTAATGCAGCGAAGTAGAGTTGACTTTCCTGCGCCGCTGTGTCCAACTATCGCAAATATCTCGTTTTGTTCTATTTTTAGATTTATATCGTGCAATATTTTATTGCCGCCGAAGTATTTGCCAAGAGCCGATATTTCTATCAATTTTCAGCCTTTGAGAGAGTTTTTAGCTCGTCGTCAATCTTTGAGAGTTTGGACTTCACATCGTCCAATAGATTTTTGTTTTGCAAAATAACATCTTGCGGAGCATTTGCGATAAATTTTTCATTATTCAGCATACCCTCAAGTTTTGCCGCCTCTTTTTCAGCCTTTGCCTTTTGTGCGCTCAATCTTTGGATGATTGCCGACAAATCCACATTTTCAAGAGGTATGAAAACTTCCAGATTATCACCGACATCGCGTACGGCATTTTGTAGATTTGTGTTTGTAAAGATTACATTTTTTACTTTCGCGAGCAGTTTGATAAACGGCGTAAACTCTTCGCTAAGCGTGCCTTTTTCAAGTTTTATGGCAGCTTTTGAAATACTTCCTGCGATATCAAGCGTCGCTTTTGCGCGGCGGATTCCGACGATTGCTTCTATGACAAGTGAAAAAGTTTCCTCTATGTCCCTATTCTGCGCCAAACTAAGCGGATAAGCCTTGATCATTATGGATTCGCTTATTTCAAGTGAAGTGTTGCTGAGTTCTTGGTATAAATATTCCGAAATAAACGGCATAAACGGGTGCAAAAGCTTCATAGCTTCTTT
>JAISNG010000015.1 GCA_031276365.1 Campylobacteraceae bacterium
CATAATTGTTCTCATATTTTTATAATTCTCAATAATTCATTTCTTTTCTTTCATTATTCCCGCCTGCGCGTGAATGATGAAAAGGGATAGATTCTGGCATTCCTCGTAAGGATGCGGGAGGCTATCATTTGTATGGGAATAACGCAAAAGATAAGTACCCGTCCTATGTGGGAATAACGAAAAACCCATCATCACATATATCCATCTGTTCTAAGCGCCTCCAGCGTGCCGCCGCCCTCTTTATCCTGCGCGCGTCCTGAGCGTTCAGCAATATTTTTAAATTTGCCGCTTACAAGCTCCTCTATAATCTCCTGCGGATTTTTAGCTTCGGACTCAACCGGACTTGTACATGGATGACAGCCCAAAGAGCGGTATCTTTTGCCGCTTCCCTGATTGAAATATACGGGGATTACAGGTATCTTTTCTCTTGCTATATACTCCCAAATATTAAGTTCAGTCCACTCCAAAAGCGGATGCACTCTCACGTGGGTTTTGGGTGCAAATTCGGTTTTATAGAGATTCCAAAGCTCCGGCGGCTGCGTGCTTGCATCCCATTCACTCTTTTCATCGCGCGCCGAAAATACCCTCTCTTTTGAGCGGCTTCCCTCTTCGTCGCTTCTTACGCCTACTATAACGGCATTGTATGCGGGCGCATTTTTTACTTCACTCCAGCTGTCGGTTTTAGGGTCATATACGCGTCTCTCCCAAGTTCCCTCAAGCGTATGTTTAAGAGCGGCGCTTTTCAACTCTTTACAGCAGGATATTCTATCAAGTCCGTTTGCAAAAGTTTTTCCCTCTGCCAGCGCTTTTTTGTTTTGCCCAACAACAAGACGCAGTTTCAACTCTTTAGCTATTTTGTCTCTATAAGTTATCATTTCCGGTATTTTAAAGCTTGTATCCACATGTATAAGCTCAAACGGCACATGCCCTAAAAACGCTTTTTTGGCAAGCCACAATAAAACCGTGCTGTCTTTGCCAATAGACCAAAGCATGCCGACGTTTTTGAATGATTTGTAAGCCTCTCTTATGATAAAAATGCTTTGGGCTTCCAATTTGTCAAGTTTATCCACGCGTTCCCCTTATGTGCAGTCCGCACTCTTTGTGTTCGGGATTTTCCCACCACCATCTGCCTGCTCTTATATCTTCCCCCTCGTTTACGGCTCTTGTACATGGTTTACAGCCTATACTCTTAAAGCCTTTGGCGTAGAGAGGATTGAGAGGCAGATTATACTCTTTTATATAATCAAAAAGTTCATCATCGCTCCAAAAAGCAAGGGGATTTATCTTAAAAAGATTAAATTTTTCGTCATATTCTACAATTTTTAACTCATTTCTCGTAACGCTCTGCGCTGCTCGAAGTCCAGTTACCCATGCACTTTTTCCCTTTAATGCGCGTTCAAGCGGCTCTACTTTTCTTATATGACAGCAAAGATGGCGGTTTTGCAGGCTCTCTCGTATGCCCCACTCTCCAAGTTGATTTTCCAGATTTTTTACATCATCACTTTTCGGTAGATATCTTTTTATGGATATTTTGAAAAATTCTTCAGTTTGTTTGTGGAGATTTTCACACTCTTCAAAGAGTTTTCCCGTATCCAGCGTAAAGACTTCCAAAGATTTGATATTGCACTGCAACAATAGATGTAAAGCCGCCGTATCTTCCGCTTGATAACTAAATGAGAGGGCGATTTTGCCGTTTATTTTGCTGGTAATTTGCTTTAGCAGTTTATATGACATAATCGCTCCAGCTTTCATCGGACGTGTATATTTTTGCGCCGACAAACTGAATGTAAACACTGTTTTGATTTGAGTCTTTGATAGCTGCCCACTCTTTTTTGTCCACGTCAGCTTCTATCTCCTTTCCGCCCTGAGCGGTTTTTAGCTCCACCCTTACGCGGCTTCCCAAAACCCTGTGCGTGATTATCTTAGCCTCTATGGATTTTCCATCCTCGTTTGCAGCGGTTACTTTGACGCCGTGCGGTCTTATAAAAAACGAAACATCCTCTTTTTGCGCATCCTGTTCATCAAGCCGCAAAGCGCCCTTTTCAAGCCGTGCATGGAAAAGATTGACATTTCCCAAAAAACCGTAAACAAAGGGATTAACAGGATTGTCGTAAACATCTTCGGGAGTTCCTGTCTGCTCTATTTTGCCCTTATTTAAAATGACTATTTTGTCCGCAACTTCCAGCGCCTCCTCTTGGTCATGAGTTACAAAAACGCTTGTTATGTGTATCTCGTCATGGAGGTATCTAAGCCAGCGGCGCAGCTCCTGCCTCACTTTTGCATCAAGCGCACCGAAAGGTTCGTCCAAAAGCAGGACTTTAGGCTCTACTGCCAGCGCTCTTGCGAGTGCGACTCTTTGCCTTTGTCCGCCGGAGAGTTCGCTTGGAAGGCGGTTTGCCAAGGGCTCTAACTGCACCATTTTAAGCAGTTTAAATACCTTTTCTCTTATCTCGTTTTTATCTGGTCTTGTAGAGCGCGGGCGGATTTTTAAACCGAACGCTATATTTTCAAAAACGCTCATGTGCTTAAAAAGCGCGTAATGCTGAAATACAAATCCCACTTTTCTCTCTTTTGCGGGCTTATTTGTAGTGTTTTGCCCAAAAAATCGTATCTCGCCGCTGTCTGGATTTTCAAGTCCCGCGATGATTCTAAGAAGCGTCGTCTTGCCCGAACCAGAAGGTCCCAAAAGCGCTGTCAATTCGCCGTTTGGTATATTAAGATTTATATCGTCAAGCGCGGTAAATGCGCCAAATTTTTTATTTACATGTGATACTTCTATACTCATTATTGCTCCTGTTTGAAAGAGTTAAAAGCTCTTTTTCTCTGCAATGCTATAAAATTTTCTATAATCGTCTTTACTATCAAAGTTACAAGCGCCAAAAATGTCAAAAGCGACGCAACCGCAAAACTTGCCGCGAACAAATATTCGTTGTAAAGCACCTCTATGTGCAAAGGCATGGTCATAGTGGAGCCCCTGATAAGCCCCGACACCACCGCCACCGCGCCGAACTCTCCCATGGCTCTTGCGTTTGTCAGCACGACGCCGTATAAAAGCCCCCATTTGATATTCGGCAGAGTAACTTTGAAAAACGTCTGCAAACCGCCCGCACCCAGCGTCAAAGCCGCTTCTTCGTCATCTTTGCCCATCTCCTGCATAAGCGGTATAAGTTCGCGCGCTACAAATGGAAAAGTTACGAAAGCGGTTGCCAGTATAAGTCCCGGCAATGCAAATACTATCTTTATATCGTGTTCTATTAAGTATGCGCCAAACCACCCCGACGCGCCGAAAAGCAGGATAAATATAAGTCCTGCTATGACGGGCGATATGGCGAAAGGTACTTCTATAAGCGTAGTGATGATACTTTTGCCTTTGAAGTCAAATTTAGCAACAGCCCATGCAAGCAATACGCCGAAAAATGTATTTACAGGCACGGCAATGACAGCTGTCAAAAGAGTGAGCTTGATAGCGGAAAATGCATCGCTCTCGCGTATCGCGGCGAAATACTCCAACGCGCCCTTTGAAAAGGCTTGCGTAAAAATAGTATAAAGCGGTAAAAAAACAAAGACCGTCAAAAACAGAAATACTATCGTCAAAAGTGTCGGTTTTATCCATACAGGCTCTTTAGAATATTCTTTTGCCGTTGCGGAATTTGTTACGGCATTGAGTATCGTAATAAAGAGCAGTATTATGCTAAAAGATGCGAAGTTTTGGGTCAATGCAGCATACAAAAGCGATACAGCAAATCCTACCGCAAAAAGTATCAAAGGCTTTATCCACCCTTTAGCTGTCTTGATAAAAACAGCCAAAATCGCCGCAAAAACCGCTAAATGCAAAAATACTCCGCCGTTGAACAAATAAAACGCAAACAACGCTATCGCCGCAAAAAAGATGGTAAACAGAGCAATTTTTTTCATCAAACACCCCTTTTCCTGCGCCTTGCAAAAGACTGCAAAAAGTTAATAAGAAGCAAAAGTACAAATGCTGCTGCGAGCATTATCACACCTATGACGCTTGCTCCAACATAATCAAACTGCGTCAATTTTTTCACAATGAGAAGCGGGACTATTTCACTCTCATAAGGCATATTGCTTGAGATAAATATGACCGAACCGTATTCGCCAAGTCCCCTTGCAAATGCCAGCGCAAAACCCGTAAGAAGTGCAGGATAGATGCTCGGAAAAATGACTTTGCGAAAGATTTGATAAAAGTTTGCGCCAAGCGAGCTTGCCGCCTCTTCCAACTCTTGCTCAAGCTCCTCTATAACCGGCTGAAGCGTGCGCACGACAAATGGAAGTCCGATAAATACGAGTGCGATAACTATGCCCGTTGTTGAGTAAGAGATGCCAAAGTCTATGTTTTCAAGAAATTTTGAAAAGCATTCTTCGCCATCGGCACATTTTTCAAAATATGGTGCAAATGAGCGCACCTTATCACTTAAGAGCTGTAAAAAATCGCCCAAAACGCCGTTTGGTGAAAATATATACGCCAATGATATGCCCGCTACCGCCGTTGGCACCGCAAAAGGCAAATCTATCACAGAATCAACTATGCGTTTACCCAAAAAGTTATATCTTGTCAAAATCCACGCTATAACAAGCCCGAAAAAGCAGTTGATGAGTGCGGCTGTGAAACTTGCGCCAAAAGAGATTTTAAGCGCTGTGGTTATTCGCTGGTCTGTCAATGTTGCCCAAAATATCTCCCATGTCGTCTGCGTGGAATACAAAACAAGCGCACTTAGAGGTATAAGTATGAGAAATGACATATATGTCAAGGAGAGCCCAAGGCTTATGCCAAATCCAGGGAGTTTTGGGTTGCTTTTTTTGTAGCTGATTTTGTTTGCAAGCGCTGTTATAAGCGTGAAAACGATGAGCGATACCCATGCAAGCGCGTGGTTTGGATTGTAGTAAAGTGCTGAAAGTATAAAAATAAATATCGCAAAAAGTATGATATTTATTTTATTTACGAATGTTGCTATCAGGGCGAAAACGATGAGCAATATCCATGTAAGCGTGCTGTTTGGATTGTAGTAAAGTATTGAGAGTATAAAAATGAGTATCGCGAAAAATATGATATTTATAATGATTTGGCTAAGAGCAAAATCGTTGATATTTAAAGCCGCCAAACTCAAAAACCCTGATACGACAAAAAGCGTTATGGATATTCTTATATCTATAAATGCGAAAAGCAGGCTTAACCCTGCGATAAATATGCTTGCGGCAAACAGTGTTGTTTTGACGCTGCGGCTTTTAAAGTCGGCATTAAGAGCAGTTAGCGCAAATACTCCCGATATCAAAATAAGCGTTATAAAAATTCTTATGTCCGAAAATGCGCCAATAACCGCGGTAATAACGCTAAGAGCTGACAATGAAAGTAAAAACGGTTTGGATTGTATCTTCATTAATTTCCTTTAGCACTTTTTTAAGCAGACGCTTTGCGCAAATACTCTTTTGTTATATTCCTGTCTTATTTTGTCATTTCTGTATCATCCGCTCTGTCGCTCACGCAAAAACGAGAATGTAAAAAAGAGTTATTGTTATTGCGAGTTACGAGAAATAACATTTCACCAAATTGCAACTCTTATTTTCTGGATTCCCGCCTTCACTCACGATATGCGCTCAACTTACGTTCGATTGCGGGAATGACAGAAATGGATATATTCCAATCATCCCCGCAAATATCGTTTTGGCAAAAACTCTTTATTCCCTTATGATGACAACTAACATTTAATTATTCATACAAAAACGGCTATCCAAAGATTTGCATCAACTACTTTTTATAGATTTTGTCAAACTCAGCGCCGTCTGCAAAATGTTTTTTATCAGCCGCGTCCCATCCGCCAAAATCCTTTCGTATATCTACAAGGTCAAGTTTTGGAAACTGCGCTTGAAACTCTTTTGCTATCTGTGCATCGCTCGGGCGGTAGTAATTTTTAGCCGCTATGCGCTGGCCCTCTTTTGAGTAGAGATAGTTCAAGTATTCCGTGGCGGCTTTCTCCGTACCTTTTTTCTTGACGTTCGCATCAACAATACTTACAGATGGTTCTGCCAAAATACTAAGGCTTGGCACTATAATCTCAAATTTGCCTTTTCCAAGCTCGTTTATGGATAAAAACGCCTCATTTTCCCACGCCAAAAGCACGTCGCCAATACCGCGCTGGACAAATGTATTTGTGGAGCCTCTCGCGCCGCTGTCAAGCACAGGGACATTTTTGTAAAGCTTCTTTACGAACTCTCTTGCCTTATCTTCGCCGCCGTATTTTTTATCGGCATACGCCCATGCAGCCAAGTAATTCCATTTTGCGCCGCCCGAAGTTTTAGGGTCAGGCGTAATGACTTTGACGCCGTCTTTTACCAAATCGTCCCAATCCTTAATGTTTTTGGGATTTCCCGCTCTTACCAAAAAAACAATAGTTGAAGTGTAGGGCGCACTGTTGTTTTTAAATCTCTTATTCCAATCAGGCGCGATTTTCCCTGTCTTTTTAGCGATAGCGTCTATATCGCCTTCGAGCGCCAGCGTAACAACGTCCGCTTCAAGCCCGTCTATAACGCTTCTTGCCTGTCCGCCTGAACCTCCATGGGATTGCTTGATGGTTACCTCATCGCCGTTAAGCGCTTTGTAATACTTGGCAAACGCCTCGTTATACTCTTTGTAAAGCTCCCTCGTCGGGTCGTAAGAGACGTTTAGAAGCTCAACTTTAGCGGCATTAACAAACGAAACCGCCAACAAAACAGACCAAATTAAAATGTGTTTTATAAAACTCATTTTTTCCTCCTTGTAAAAATATTTTCGGCATTATATGTAAAATTTCTGTAATTGTCAAGTATATTTATAGATTTTATATAGATTAATTGAAAAATACCATATAATTTTAGTATAAATTTTGCTGATTTTTGCTAAAAAAGTTTTTAAATTAGCTATTTTAATTCATATAAAAAAAGTCAAGTTTGAAGGTTCTGGCTAAAATCCGCCGCATAAAAAGACAAAAAACAGTTCTGCAAAAATATCATACTTTAGTCTTGATTTTGGCTTTGAATTTGATTAAAATACAGCTTAAAATCATTGGAGGGTATTTATGAAAGCAGTTTTGAAGTTGTTGATTTGCATAGCGTTGCTTGGAAATGCGCTCTTGGCTGATGATTTTGATGAAGGCTGGACGGCTTACGAAAAGAGCGATTATGAAAAAGCTGCGAAATTGTTCAAAAAAGCATGCGGCGGCGGAAATATTTTGGGCTGCTACAATTTGGGAACGATGTATGAAAAATCTCAGGGCGTTAAGCAGGACTTTCTCAAAGCTGTAGAACTTTACGAACAAGCCTGCTATGGCGGAGAGGCTTTAGGTTGCATCAATTTGGGAACGATGTATGACAACGGTCGGGGCGTTGAGCAGAGCTTTCTCAAAGCCGCATATTTTTTTGAAAAAGCCTGCGATGGCGGAGAGGCTTTAGGCTGCAACAATTTAGGATACATATATCACAAAGCTCAAGGCGTTAAACGAGATTTCTCTAAAGCCGCAAAACTTTACAAAAAAGCCTGCGATGGCGGAGAGGCTTTAGGTTGCACAAACTTGGGAATTATGTATGCTAATGCTCAAGGCGTTGAGCAGGATTTTCTCAAAGCCATAGAGCTGTATAAACAAAGCTGCGAGAGTGGAAGCGCTTTGGGTTGCAGCAACTTAGGCTACATGTACGACAAGGCTTATGGCGTCAAACAAGACTTTCTCAAAGCCGCCGAATTGTATAAACAAGCCTGCGAGAGCGGAAACGCTTTGGGCTGCCACAATTTGGGTGTCATGTATGAAAAAGCTAAAGGCATTAAGCAGGATATTCCTAAAGCCATAGAACTTTATAAAAAAGCCTGCGATGACGGAGAGGCTTTAGCCTGCATCAATTCTGGAATCATGTATGCCAATGCCAAGGGAGTTAAGCGGGACTACTCCAAAGCCGCCGAACTCTACAAAAAAGCATGCGGAAGCGGAAACGCTTTGGGCTGCAGCAACTTAGGCTATATGTATGACGAAGGTCAAGGCGTTAAACGAGATATCGCTAAAGCCGTAGAACTTTACAAAAAAGCCTGTGATGATGGAGAGCCTTTAGGCTGTAGCAATTTAGGATACATGTACAAAAATACTCGGGGTGTTAAGAGGGATTATCTCAAAGCTGTGGAACTTTTTAAAAAAGCATGCGATGAGGGAGAGGCTTTAGGCTGCTACAATTTGGGAGAAATGTACAAAAGCGGTCAAGGTGTGAAAAAAGACACAAACAGAGCCCTTGAACTTTTTGACAAAGCATGCAGCATGAAAGAACAGCTTGGTTGTAAAGCCCGTACTGCTCTTCTATGAAGAGATATTCAGTACGGACATAAAAAATAGCTTGATTGTAAAGCTTACGCAAAATTAAAAAACATTTTTTTGCATTACACATTGGCGTTTTTTGCGGCATTTCCGCAGCAAACAAGCCGCTCAACCCGTGCCATCCTTCCGTCTTTTTGCGCGTCATTTCCACGTACCCTTTTCGTCATTCCCGCAACGAGCAAAGAGTTTTTGTCCAATATTTGCTAAGCAGGCAAGAATATATTACATAGCAAAAACAAAAAACTCTAAAACGTAAATCCCTCTTAATAAGAGCTTTTGTTTAATTGAAAATTCCCTTTGGATTCCTGTTTCGCGAAAATAACGGGAGTGATGTATTTCCGCATTCTTTGCTGCAAAAGCAAATAAGTTATTTTTGGAGACCTCAAAACCTCATGACAATAACTAACGTCGTATCACTCGCGCGGGAATAACAGCGAGGGTATATTCTAATATTTCTAATGATAGGTTTTGTGCAAAAAAATAACGTTTTTTGGTTTTCATGTAGTAATATTTTCCTCTTTAACATACAAATGCTCTGCCGCATGAGCGCATTTTTCCTATTCGTGTGCAGTTTTTTATTCACAAGAGTTTAAGCTTGCATCCTAATTTAATATCTTCTGCCATTCCCGTAATCAAACAGCAGACAAAACCGCCTCTAATTTTGTTTTCCGTGCGGACAAATACATCTTTTCCGTCATTCTCTATCTGCTCTGCCCTCTTCCCCGTCATTTTGTGTCATTTTGGCGCGCAATTTCGCGAAAATATGCATGATAAAATCCGCTATTTTACTTAAAGTTTTTCATACATGCAAGCATAAATACTGTAGGGGATTTACACGCTACGCAGGAGCAACGGTAAATGTGTCAGTATGAACACTATAATGGCATTTGTGCATTCAAATGTGCTTCTAACACTCATGGCATGTACATTTTCAATCAAAACTATTTTTAGCCAGCTTTTCGGCTCCGTTTGTGAAAAGTGAAACCGCGACCATCGTCAAAGCTGAGAGCGGCAGCGCAAACACAAGCGCATCTATAAAGATAATTTTGCCGCTGAAAACAGAATCCACGCCAAACAGAGCCTTGCAGAAACCAAGCGCTTTTGCCTCTTGAAAATGCACAAACAAAAGCCAGAAAGCAGAAGTTACAAATCCTACAAACATCGAGCTTATCGCGCCTGCCTTTGTAGTTTTGCGCCAAAATATCGCGCCGAAATACGACGGCAAAAAAACACTTGCACAAAGTGCGAAAAAGATAGCTGTAGAACGCGCTATGATGGCTGGCTGTTTGTCAAAAATATAAGATAGTACGACCGCACATAGTATCATCACGACAACGCCGATACGCGTTACAAACATGGAGCCTTTGAACGTTTTAAATATCTGCTCATAAATATCGCGTCCTATCGCTGTTCCCATAGTGTGAAACTGCGATGCAAGCGTACTCATCGCGGCAGAAATAAGCGCAAAAAGAAAGATAAACGAAAACCATTTCGGCATTGCCATAGTGATAAAAAGCGGCATCACCTGCTCTACTCCAAGCGCGCTTTGCAATGCATTTTTGCCCTCGTTGTATTCATAAAACCAGACATTTGTAAGCGCACCGACAAGATATATAAGTCCCATAACACCGAATATAAAAATGCCACCTATCAAAACGCCTCTGTTCAGTTCCTGCTTGCTTTTGACAGTCATAAATCTCACGACAAGCTGCGGTTGAGCCAAAACGCCGATACCAACGCCCAAAACCAACGACGTAATCAAAAAAAGCCACCCGCCGCTGAAAAATTGCGGCATTTT
>JAISNG010000077.1 GCA_031276365.1 Campylobacteraceae bacterium
TAAAATAAAAAAATAATTATATCACTTTATTCAAAAATCTATTTGCCTATTGATTATTTAGGTATTTTAATCAATAAAGCGTGTTGTAAATATCTCTTCTGGCTTTACATTTAAATAAACTTTTGCTATACTTTCCCTCTTGTTTTTTACGTGCGGGAATAGCTCAGTGGTAGAGCACAACCTTGCCAAGGTTGGGGTCGCGAGTTCGAACCTCGTTTCCCGCTCCAAAGTTTAAGGATTAAAGCCCGAGTGGCGGAATGGTAGACGCAAGGGACTTAAAATCCCTCGAACTTTTTGTTCGTGCCGGTTCAAGTCCGGCTTCGGGCACCAGCGATGAAATTGAGATATTTTTTAGCTGCGGCGACATAGCCAAGCGGTAAGGCATGGGCCTGCAAAGCCTTGATCCCCGGTTCGAATCCGGGTGTCGCCTCCAAAAAATAACAATATCAAAGCTATAAATAAGGAGCGTTTATGGTCTCAAACGTATCCGACTTTTATGATTTTTTCTTTCGGGAGATGGCTGAGCGGTTTAAAGCGGCGGTCTTGAAAACCGTTGAGGTGAGAGCCTCCGGGGGTTCGAATCCCTCTCTCCCGGCCACTTTTTTATGAAACATTTTACAATAACAGCAAAAAAGAGCGTAACTGTCATTCTGGTAATGTTTCTACTGCTTTTTGCTGCTTACAAACCTTACGAACAAGACATCATATACCCCGATAGTTTACTAAAACATATTTTTATACTTTTTTATTTTATTGTCTATAACACCCTTGGAATGATACATGAAGGCGGTCATGGCGTCTGTTACATACTTCATTGTCCTGAGTTTATAACGGCTGCAAACGGGACGGTTTTTCAGCTTCTTTTTCCTTGGCTTTTGGGTTTTATATCCAAAAAACAGGGGAATATTTTCGGATATTTTATAGGACTTTTTTTCTTAGGATTTTCTATGCAATATACCGCATGGTATATCTCTACAGCCCATGAAGGATTGCATTTGAGCGCGGCAGAATCATTTTTAGGCATAGACGGATATCACGACTTTAACTACATACTCTCCACAGTTGGACTTCTTAAATTTGACTGGCTTATAAGCGGCATCGTCTCTGCAGGCGGCTACTTGATAATGTTTTATGCATGTTTTAAAATGGCTGTATCAAGCTGGCTTGACCAAAGCGAATAATCCAGCAAACTATCTTGATATTTTACCATTACACTTTTTGTTACCGCTATAAATTATATTTTTGTTAATGTTACACATAAACTTAACAAAAAGGATTTAATATGGTTATTTTTAAATCATACAAACTTTGGCTGAAGACGCTTTTTTTAGCTTCTGTTTTACTCGTAATTACAGGCTGTGGTGGCAATAATAATGATAATGAGGCTTCTGCAACCGCTTCATCAATCTACCATGTCGTTTCGTTTTATGACGGCAATTTGGATTTGATAAGCGCCCAATCGCACAAAAACGGAACAGATATCAATTTCACTGCGATAGATGGCGGAGTGTGGTATATAAGCAATAAAAGCGAGGCAGTAGAAAACTATACGGTAAGAAACGGCAGGTGTTGTAGAGATAGCTGACCAAGCAGGACTGGATAGCATCAGAGACAATCTATCGGGTTATTTTGTACTGACAAAGGATATTGAACTGGCGGAGGGCAATGGAATCGATACACAAGGGTGGCTTTCTATCGGCAGCTATAATATGCCTTTTAGCGGTATTTTAAACGGCAACGGGCATATTATCAGCGGTTTGTGGATAAACAGAACCGCTTCAAACAATGAATACGACGGACTGTTTGGTAGTATTGAAAACGATTCGATTGAAAACCTCAGCATTGAAACAAGCCTTGAGGGCGTTCATGGTTATAATTATGTCGGTATTATCGCAAGCACCATAACAAACTCCACAATTGCTAATAGTTATACCGCAGGAAGCATAAGCGGCAGAAATAATGTGGGCGGTATAGCGGAATATGTTTATATCTATACCAAAATAGTACGCAGTTACAGTTTGACAAATGCGTATGGAACATGGAACGGCGTAGGCGGTATCGCGGGAACGATACAAGGTACGCCATTTAGTACATCCGAAGGCTTGGCATTAATAGCAGACAGTTATACAACAGGCAATGTTACTGGAGAAGCTTCGTGGGTAGGCAGTATCGCAGGCAATGCTCAGTGATGGGCTGTTATCGACAACTGTTATACCATAGGCAATATCAGCGGAACAAGCAGTGTCGGCGGTATCGTGGGACGCCTTTATCACGCATCAAATATCACAAATAGCGCTGCGATTAACGCTCCGCTCTCAGGAACATATGCAGGGTCGCATCATATTGATGCTTTGTCGGCGAAAGTAGTTTTATTGGCGCCGTAAACAACAATATGATAAAAAATAATTTTGCTTTGGACACAATGGAGTTTATAAGCATTGGTATTAGAGATGGTTTTACAACAGCAGTAACAACAAAACCAAAGACCAGCTTCAAACACAACAAACTTATTCCGATGAAATAAACGGCGATGGTTTTGGCGGGCTTGGCTGAAAATTTGGCGATAACGACACAAATCCATGGATAATTGTTGAGGGCAGTTATGCAAAGCTTTATTGGGAATAATCATAAAAAAGCTAAGCGAAATAATTGTGCGTTTTCGGTACATATAGAGCTTTATCAAGAATAACCACGGTACAGATAAACCACCGTTGCGATATGTCCGCTTATTAGAGCAGCGTACATGCTAAATCCTATGGGTGTGCGTAAACGCCGCCTTGTGGTATGCCGACAAAGATGCATACCGTTTTTGCGGCGGCGCGTTATCCTTAGCAGAGTTTGACTATTTTATGCGCAATGCCCTGTCAAACAATCTTTCTCAATGTCCATATTCGGGCTTGATGATTTTTTTGTATTCAGGTTTTGCTTCTTGATGCATTTTGAATGCATTTTCATATTTTTTCCACATGGAGTTTTTGTTTTGCGCAAACCATGTGCCGCTCTCAGGGTTACTTATTTGCCATTCACAATTCGCCAAATCATCTTGAAACCCCTTTGCTTCAAGATAAAATTTTTCAAAATCATATGAATTCAGGTTATTGTTTTCTGTTTTTACAAAGTTGAAAAAAGAATCCTTTTTATTCTCTTTCTTGATTGGTTTATTGCCATTTTTTACAGGTTCGAACTTAAAACTAGCTTTTGCAAATCCCATGTAAGGATTGACATACGAATAATAAGTTTTGCCGCCTTCAAGCTCAGCTTCAAGCAAATTACTGCCCTCGCCGCCAACCACAAAAAAATGCTTTCCTGGAGTTGTTTTGTAAAAAACTTTTGATTTGGCAGATACTATGGCTACAAATTTCAAATCATTATCAATAAACTCTGCAATCGGGGCTTGGATAGCTCCACCTAAAATTGTCGGTCTTAAAAATATTATAGCCGATTCATTTTGCGTAAGTTTCATATCTGCTTCACTTAAATTGGCAGGTTGCATATACTTGCTTGCGCATCCGCCGAAAAATAAAACTATCGCCAAAACGACTGTTTGTAAAGATATATGTTTCATCTGTCTAACCTTTAAAACTTATAATTGACTCCGATAAATAGCCCTACATCGGTTTGTTCGCGTTTTGCCGTAATACGTCCGCTTTGCGAAGTCAAATCTCCGTAAGAGTATCCATCCATTTTAACTCCATACTCAATCTCACCATTTTCTATTATCTCATAAATGCCTCCCAGCTTTATGCCGATAACTGTCCCTGAAAATTTCATATCCTCTTTCATAACAGTAAATCCCGATGTTATCGTCTCTCTTGCCCGTGCGCTTGCGCGTCCTACATGAACATCAAGCAAAAATCTGCTTTTTTCACCGCTTGAGGGTGTAAAAGCGTATCCGAGTGTGAAAGTTTTGAAACTTTGTTCGCCTTTGATGTGAACGTTGCTCCCATCAATATCATGCTCTGTTTTAGCCACGTTGTTAAATTCAAAATAGGTTCTGTGATTTGGCGAAATGATGTATCCCGCTCTTATGCTGCCGCCAAGCGAACCACTGCTCTCTTTCATGGTTACGGTATGTCTGTAAAGTCCAAATATACCGTCAAAAGTAGTCTGAAAATCCACTGAACTGCGAACATATGTGAAACTGCTCCCGATAAATACTCCGCTGTTTGCATCAGCCCAAGCAACGTTAGTGCATGCTCCTGAAACTACAATTCCAACTATCAATTTAGCCAATGACATATTTTTCAAAATGTCCTCCTTGCAATTTTTTAACTTGTTATGACAAGTTGATACAAAATTTTATTTGATTTAATCTTTTAATGCAACTTATCATGACAAGGTAATATTTGAAAAATATAGAAAGTTTCCCTGAAGACTTTACTAAAAATATTTATAAAAAAATAGGTGAAAATGTTATGAAAATCCGCAAAGCCAAAGGCGTTTCGCAGTTAAAGCTTGCTTTGGCGATAGGACACTCGTCTGTCAGCATCATCTCATGTGCGGAGATTTGTCATAACAATGCACACTTTAATATTGAGCATTTGATTAAAATCGCGTATGTTTTGGAGGTGGATATAGCGGAATTTTTTAAGGATGTGGGACAAGAAGAAATGTAACAGCCGACAAAATTCATCGGCTGTATCTACTTTATGGAAGCAAAACTTGCGTAAAAGCTCTGCGGTGATTGTTATCTCCAAGCCCCAGCTGTCCGTATTGATTGGCTCCCGAAGCGTAAATTTTGCTCTCATTTGAAAATGCAAAAGAGTGATAAGAGCCGGCAGAAACAGCGGTGATATTTTTATCACGCAAATCTGTTATTTCCGTAAATAAGAAGTGGTTGTTTTTGTTCTCAAAACCAAGCTGACCATAGCCGTTATTTCCCGTCACATAAACTTTTCCATCAAGCGAGAGGGCAATAGTATGTAAACCGCCCACGGCGATGGCAGTGATGTTTTTATCGCGCAAATCTGTTATTTCCGTAAAAATATCACGATTATTGTTGTCGCCAAGTCCAAGCTGACCGTATTCGTTATATCCAGCTGTGTAAACTTTGCCTTCGTCAGAAATAGCAAAAGAGTGAATTGAACCTGCCGCAATATAAGTGATGTTTTTATCACTCAAATCACTCGCTTCTCGAAAACCCCTGCTGCTGCCGCCAAGTCCAAGCTGACCGTAACTGCTGTTTCCTGCAACATAAACTCTCCCCTCATAGGAAAGCGCCAGAGAATAATCAATTCCAATGGCAATAGCAGTGATATTTTTATCACCCAAATCAGTTGCTTCCTTAAAAGCGCTGCTGCTATTATCGCTTATGCCAAGCTGTCCATAATTATTAATTCCTGCAGCATAAACCATGCCGCTATATGAGAGTATCAAAGAGTGATAAAAATTGCTCTCAATCGCAATGATATTTTTACTGTCCAAACTCACTTGTGTAAATATTGCATGTGAACTTTTATCTCCAAGTCCAAGCTGTGAATGACTGTTATACCCAGCCGCATAAAGCCTGCCGTCATCTAAAAATACGAAAGAGTTGTCATCGCCTGCTGAAATTATCGGCGCTCTTGTTATATTTTCCGAATGACCGCTTCCATTTTCATCTCCATCATAATAGCAGCTGCTGCATTCGCAGCCAACCAATGCAATAGCGAAAAAAGCGCTTAAACATAGAGTTGCCGCTTGATTTAACAGCATTTTTGCCGAAAACTTTTGAACCTTTGTAGAAAATGTTTTTAATTTGCACCAAACTAAAGTGTCGGCTGCGGACATTTGCCTTTTTGAAACATTTGAAAATAGTAACATTTTTTATCCTTTTTTTAAAGTTATATCAGTTTTTATGGTATTACAGCTTCCGTTATGCAATGATGTCATAAGAACAGCCAAATCCAAGCCGACAATGACATTATCGCCCGCACCATAAACTTTGCCGTCCATCAAAAGTACCTATGTGTTCAGCGTCTGCGGCAATTTGAAAATTCATAAAATTACATAAATAACCATCTTGTCCGCAATATGTTTTATTTGTGCCGCATCCTGCTAAAAATAAAAAAACATCAAAATGTGAAATCACTGTTTTAAAAGAGTTGTTAAGCAGCTTTTGAAGCCCCATATAGACGGTTTTAAATTTAAATAAAACTGAAGTATCTGATTTCATCATAAATATCCGTTTTACTAAAATATTTGAAACTATTGAAAATAACGACATTTTATAATCCTTTACTATAGTATATGTATAAAATATTTTAACATTTTAATATCATTTTAAGGTGAATATTATGTTTTAATTCCAAAATGAAAGTTAGAAATTTTGCGAATACTAAAACAGCTTATTCGATTTTATTGTAATACAGCCGACAAAAATTCATCGGCTGTATTTATTTTTATGGAAGCGTAACTTCAACAAAAGTATTGTGGTTTGCGGCAAAACCCAGACCAAGCTGGCCCTCTTGATTTTCTCCAACAACATAAATCGTGCCGTTAGCAGAAAGAGCCAAAGTATGCGTAGCACCCGCAGCAATAGTTGTAATGTTTTTATCGTTCAAATCGGTTACTTCGGTAAATTCGGTGCGGTTATCGTTATCTCCGAGCCCAAGCTGACCAAACATGTTGTATCCAGCAGCATAAACCGTACCGTTACCTGAAAAGGCTAAAGAGTGATAATGTCCTACAGCAATAGCGGTAATATTTTTATCGCGCAGACTTGTTACTTCCGTAAAAACATTGCGTTCTGCATAATCGCCTAATCCAAGCTGACCTGCATCATTATATCCTGTAGCATAGACTGTACCATTAGCAGAAAGTACCAAAGTATAATCAGAACCTGCGGCGGCAGCGGTAATATTTGCACCGCGCAGACTTGTTACTTCCGTAAAAACATTGCGCTCATTATTATCGCCCAGACCAAGTCCGCCATGTCTATTATGTCCTGTAACATAAACCTTGCCGTCATTTGAAATCACTAAAGAGTGTTGAGTGCCTGCAGCAATGGCGGTAATATTTTTATCGTTCAAATCGGTTACTTCGGTAAAAACAATACGGGTTTCATTATCGCCCAGACCGAGTTGCCCTTCAAGATTCAATCCCGCAGTATAGACCTTGGCGTTACCGAAAAGTACTAAAGAGTGCCTGTCGCCCGCGACTATATCAACAATGTTTTTACCTCTTAAATCGAGTATTTCCGTAAAAGCATTGCGTTTTGCATAATCGCCTAACCCAAGCTGACCGCAATCGTTAAACCCTGCGGTGTAAACCTTACTCTCATTTGAAATAGCAAAAGAAGAGTATAAACTTGCGACGATGGCAGCAATGTTTTTATCCCTCAAATACGATACTTCCTCAAAGGAAATGCGTCCTATATTATCGCCCATACCAAGTGCGCTGTATCTATTATACCCTGCAGCATAAACCTTGCCTTCATTTGAAAGTATTAAAGAGTAATAACCGCCTCCGGCAAGTTTATGTTCAATTGTACCACTCTCCGAATAATTGCCTTCATTTTCACAATCTTCATGACAGCAGTCGCATCCGCAGCCAACAAACACAACAGAGAAAAAAACAGCAACACATAAAGTTGCTGCTTTCCTTGCTTGATTAAACGGCATTTTTGCCGAAATTTTTTGAAATAAAACTGAAGTATCTGATTTCATCATAAATATCCGTTTTACTAAAGCATTTGAAACTATTGAGAATAACGACATTTTACAATCCTTTATTATGATATATGTATAAAATATTTTAACATTTTAATATTATTTTAAGATAATGATTAAACTTTAATCCCAAAATAAAAAGTTAGAAAATCTGTCATAATTTTAAGCGTGTCGGATAAAAAAGTGGAATTTTTGGTCTTTGCATGTAAAAAAGCAGCTTCAAATACAAGCTGTTATTACTATTTTCGGATTTTATTCAAACAAATATACACCGTTTTTATTTATTTTAAATTTTAATTCAATTTTATCATTGAAAAATTTGTCGTAACCAGTTTTAAGATTTTGCCAAAAGGCGAGAAGTTTTTCATCTTCGGCATATTTTTTTGCAAATTTAGACATGTTTTCATCGCTCATTTTAAATGGAAATATATAGACGGGAATATCGCTTTGTTCGGCATTTTTAGCTAAAATCGCATAGATATAAATCTCTTTTATCTTCTCATCGCTCATGGGCAGGCAGCCTATGGTTACAAACGAGCCGTGTATAAATATATCACCGCCAAGATTTTTTGCTTTGCTTCTTAACTTGTCTGCGGCATTTGGATAGTTTAAACCTAAAGAGAGATAAAAATTACTGAACGGATTGAAGCGGTCTATACGATAAAACCCTTCAGGCACTTGTCTGTCGCCTTGAGCGGATTTTGGTCCTAAAACTCCCGAGCTTTGCAAAATATCATATTGCCTTAAGAGTTTATATAAACTCTCATTTTTATTTTTTGCATACAACTCAAGAATGGCTTCATCCTTATATGCAACAAAAAGTATGTTGAGTTTATCTGCGTCAATAGCGGCAGAGCGGAGGCTTTTTGAAACGGTTTCGTTTTTTTCGTTAAAAGCGGTTCTGACACGTTCATACTTTTTCTGCTCGTCCAAAAAATTCCCATGAACCATCGCAAATCCCAATAAAAATATCATAAAAAATTTTCTCATAAGGTTTATTTTACACGGAAATAAATAATTTTGCGGTTAATTCCTAATGTGCAAAAAAACTATTATAACTTTTCAGTCAAAACAGATATAATTTAATTTTGCAAATATTATAAAAAGGTAAAATTATGAAGAGGCTTCTTTGCGCGACTTTAGATGCAAACACAGCTCACAGCGTGGAGGTAGAATCAACGTTTGTGCGCGCTTTACCATCATTTTCCATCGTAGGGCTTGCGCAGCAATCCATACAGGAGTCGCGTGATAGAATAAAAGCAGCTCTTGGAAGCGTGAATTTTAATTTTCCTTCGCAAAAAATCACTATCAATCTTTCGCCCTCAGACCTTCCGAAGTCGGGAAGTCATTTTGATTTGGGAGTAGCGCTTTTGATTGCGCTTCAAAAATCAAACGTCCATTTTGAGGATTTTTACTGTTTCGGAGAGCTTGGACTTGGCGGCAGCGTCAAAAGCACTGTGTCCATTTTTCCAATCATACTCTCTCTTGCAAGCAGGTTTGAAAACTTGAGAGTCGTTGTGCCGCGTGAGAGTCTTGAAATTATGGCGTCTATCCCGAATATCAAGGCTTATGGCGTGGAAAGTCTTGAAGAGGCGATAGAGTTTTTTACAAACGTTGAATGTAGAGATGAAAAAGAGGCAAAAACTTCGCACGAACTTTTTCAAAACAGCATGCAAATCGCCGGTAAGACTTATATTTTAAATGACAATTTTATGCTTGATTTTGCCGATATAAAGGGGCAGGTACATGCAAAAGAGGCAATGATGATAGCCTCTGCCGGTATGCATAACGTGCTTTTGGAAGGAAGTCCAGGATGCGGCAAAAGTATGAGTATTAAAAGACTTTTATATATTATGCCGCCGCTTGAGGTAAGCGAGATTTTGCAAAATGCGGCTAACAACTCTTTGGGCGGCGAAAATACGGCATTTAGCAAATTGCGTCCATTTCGCGCTCCGCACCACACCTCATCGCGTCCGTCGATTTTTGGAGGCGGAAGCAGTTTTGGAGCAAAAATCGGCGAAGTGGCGCTGGCACATAACGGAATTTTGTTTTTTGACGAATTTCCGCACTTTTCCAAAGATGTGCTTGAGAGTTTGAGAGAGCCTCTTGAAGATGGGCGCGTTTTGATTTCACGCGTAAATTCA
Source organism: Campylobacteraceae bacterium (assembly GCA_031276365.1). Lineage (GTDB taxonomy): Bacteria > Campylobacterota > Campylobacteria > Campylobacterales > Campylobacteraceae > JAIRKW01. The sequence goes on from JAISNG010000077.1 coordinate 9,794, forward strand.
AAAGTTTGCTACGATACGAAATTTATCTTTGCCGCCGCGCAAAATCCATGCCCATGCGGTAATCTTTTCAGTAATGTAAAGCCATGCAAATGTTCCGATACGGATATTTTGCGCTACAAAGCCAGAATTTCTGCTCCGTTGCTTGACAGGATAGATATCTATGTACAGATGGATGAGAGCGGCATTGACGATGCGTCTGATATGACTTCAAAGCAAATGCAAGAAAAAGTTTTAAGGGCATTTTGCACACAAAAAGAGCGCGGACAAAACGAACTGAACGGTAAAATGGACGACGGCGCAATAGAACGATTTTGTGTCATGAACGATGAAGCGGATGGTATTTTGAAAAGTGCTGCCGCGCGTTTTGGCTTGTCGCACAGAGGCATCGGCAAGTTAAAAAGAGTCGCGCGCACAATAGCTGATTTGGACGGCGCGGAAACGATAGGCAAAACTCACATGTTAAAATCGCTCAGCTTCAGGCACAGATGAAAACATGAATTGATGAGAAAAGAGCGTATATAAGAGTGCTTTAGGAAAAAATTGCGGAGGTGATAGCTTTTTGTATGATGGGCTGTTTTTGTTGTTGTTTGGTGATTATAGATTGGCACAACGATTAAATTAGAGAAGTGTCATAAAAACATTTTTGATTGGCGTAATTAAGGCGGCAGGAAAAGATTTGATTGTTCTTTGTATGACAGCGAGCGGGTTTTTGCTTTTGGGGTGGACAAAACAGTAGAGGCTTGCAAGCGCGGTGCAGTAACATATGAACAAAGCAATCGCAAACTATATAGAGATAAAAATAAATCCAAATTATGTCAAAGATTACTATAATCTGGGCGATAAAAGAGTACTCGCAAACAATAAAATCAACCAGTACTCCGCGCCCGCTTACATCAACCGCGCTTTTACATATGATGTGTTGGGAGAAAAACTCAAGGCTACTGCAGACTACATGCAAGCGATTGAGATGGTTTCCGACTACCAGTACGTTTACAATCATTGCGGACGTGCTTACGCGAATTTGGAAGCAATTGCTGATTTTACAGAAGCGATAAAATTATACTCAAATTACATAGACGCTTACAGCAGGCACGGCACAGCTTACAGTAAGTTAGGCGATTATAAAAACGCGGCAAAAGATGCACAAAAGGTATGCGAACTTGGAGATTGTAAATTATTAGAATTTTTGTCGCAAAACGAGCGCTTAAACGGAAATTTTATGAAAACTAATATAGTAAATCAAACTGAAGCTAATCGTGCTGAAGAAGTAGTTATATATAGCTTTGGATGCATCTTTGTAGAAAAGAATTTTAAAAAGTGATTACGAATTTCACAAAAGCAATTGCTATCAATCTGGAATATGCAATAGCTTATAACAATTGCGCTCACGTTTATCACATTTGGGTGATTTGAAAATGCGGCACCCATGCGGTGCGTGTACTTGGCGATTGCAGCAACTTGCAATATTTAAAAGAAAACAGGCTGTTAAACCTACAAATTTCAGTTTTGATTTCTCGCCGTAATGTTTCATTCCCGCCATAACAGTGTTTTTTATATAATTATGCCTTTTTGGAATGACTTGACCGCCTGCATATAACTCTGCCAAATTTAAAAAAAGCTTTAATATTTCCATTTTTACAACCATTTTTATACTCTTCAAAACTTTTGTCTGCCGTCAAAACCGCCAATATCAACGCTATTTTTCATCTAATATCCGAGAAGTTTTCTTGTTTCGCAACTCGCCCCGCCGTTGGTTTTACCGCTTATTCTAATCATATAATTATAATACTCATAATCGCTGCAACCGTAGTAGTATCCATTATCGCACGCTTTCTTAAAATAATCCAACATCTTGCAAATATCAAGCGCTACGCCCTCTTTTTCTCCATATAAAATGCCAAGCCAATAACAAGCTTCGCCGTTTTTGAGCGCGCATGCTTTTGTATAAGATTTTGCCGCTTTGGAGTAACTTTTATTGCCGTAGTGTAAAACGCCCAATTCTTTACAAGCCTCGGCGTCTTCTTCTTCGCAGATTTTTTCGTAAAATTTAATAGCTTTAGGAGTATCAACCCTCACGCCAT
>JAISNG010000097.1 GCA_031276365.1 Campylobacteraceae bacterium
TTGTGTCGTTTCAGACACACTATTACAGTGCAAAGCAGTCGTTTAAATATACAGCAGACGAAGAGTACCGTGAGTTTTTGATATTTTGGTTTGAGAAGTTTATAAAAACAAGTGTAAAATCAATGCTTGAAGAGATAAAAATCAACAACTTCATGCATAAGATTATTTTCAAGGAGTACATGAGTCCGACTGAAGGATTTAATATACTATACAATAAATTTTTAAAGCAGTGGTTTGACCAGTTTGATGAGTTTGTTTTCGGCATTTCGGACGATAAAGATGTATATAAAAACCGCATTCGCGTACATGCGCTTTACGGACAGATACTGATTTTTACGATTGGTTATACGACATTTGCCCTAAGAATTGGTTTGAAAGAAAACATCAAAAACGAAACGATAGACGATATAGTAGAAATCGTACTGGAACATACGCGTTATATCATTGAAGGCATCAGTTAAATTGCATTTTTTCTTGTTTTATTATTGTAAAATAGCAAAAAAATAAAAACAAGGACAAATTTGCGCTGTATATTGTGCGAGAGATTGAGTTTTAAGGGGATTTGCGGCAAATGCTTAAAAAGGCTTTTAGATGAGCCGAAACATACCCGCATTTTGGAGGGTGGACTTAAGGTTTACAGCTTTTTCGGCTACTCGGCAATCACGCCTATTTTGCATGTAAAACACAATTTTTGGGGACATAGGATTTTGAAACAGATAGCCTCTCATACATTCGGCGAGTTTGGCAAGAAGTTTGAATTTGGTGAAAAAGTCGCCGCTGTTGCGATTGATGACAAGCCGCATGACGGCTACTCTCACACAGCTGTTTTGTCTCATGCTCTTGGTTCTGCTTCTATAGTGCCGATTTACGGTGCGCTGAGAGCTAAAAACAGTGTCAAATACAGCGGACAAAGTTATGAATTTCGCCGCAAAAATCCGCGCCGCTTTAAAGTTTCGCCAAAACTGAAAAAATTTAAATATGCCATTTTGATAGACGATGTTGTAACCAGCGGTTTTACGCTTAAAGAAGCCAAAGATGCTCTTGCCAAAGAGGGTTTGGAGACGCTTTTTGCACTTGTTTTGGCGGATGCGAAAGAGTGATTGAGTGCAAAATATATAAATATGCAATTAAAGCAGAAATTAGTCGTACTGTGATAGAATCATCAAAATTATTACGGTGAAACATGTTGAAATGAGAGAGATAAAGTTTGTAGATATTTTTTGCGGTATCGGAGGTTTTCGACAGGCAATGGATGAAGCATGCCTTGAAAACGGCTTTATTCCAACCTGTGTTTTTTCGTCGGATATAGACATTGCTTGTCAAATTAGTTACGAAGAAAATCTGTGAAAAAAATATTTTCAATTAGAGACAAGGCAATTTTAACTGGACTTTACTTATCAAAATTTGATAAAAATGCTATAGATGAATTAGGGTTTGTTGGTTTTAATGAGGCTTATAATGTATTGGGATATTCTATTGGTATTAAACCTAATTCGATAAAAAACTATAGAGATGAATTTGACCCGTATTTCCCAAATACAAGGAAAGGCTGGAATAAACGAACATTAAGGGATTATTGCAAACAACATCTTGATAATTTTTCTTCTTTGAATTTTGATGACTTCACGGATTTAATAAAGGGGTTTGTAATAGCAAACTATGAGACAGAGAAATTTGTAGAAAAAGTGATAAAAAAAGATAAATCCGAAAGTGTTGCAAAACGATTGATAACGGGAAAATCGGCAGAAGAATATTTTAAAATCAATTATCCTACAATTGATCGGTTTAAAGATTATGAACTGACCGACACTACAAATATGGCTTGTGGTTTCGATTTTAAATTATCACAAGAGATGGATTTTTTCTGTGTGGAAGCGAAAGGATTAAATTATCATACAGGCAATATTGCTATGACAGAAAAAGAATTTTTTGTTGCCAATGAATTAAAACACAAATATTGTCTGTTTGTTGTAGTTGATTTTGCGGAAAAGCCAAATCATCAACTGTTTTTTGACCCGCTTAATAGTAGATTGTCATTTAAAAAGGCAGAAAAAACAGTCAAACAAATAAATTATTCGACTTTAATATGATGGATGAATTTAGTGTATGATGGAAGAAAAAGAAGAAAAATGGGAATGTCATACATGTGGTATGGAAGATGATTTTGAAGTTATGCCTTATGGGTATTTAGGAAACTATCATCCGTTATGTGAAAGATGTGCTAATCGTATATTATTTGATAAGGAAGATAAGCATCATTGCCGATTAACATATCATAAAAAAACAGGCGATATTATAATTACTAAAATTGAATAAAACGATGAACACAGTTTCCATAAATCTTGTGAAAGCCGTTATTGCCATACGTTGTAAAAACTGTGGATATGAAGTCTGTATATGTTGAATATGAAATAGCATTTTAAACGATAGAGCATGGTAAATCGCCAAAACTTCGGACAGTAAATAAATCTGTATCGGCTTTTCAACTTAACGAATTTCCAAAAAACTTTCCATTTTTATTGGGAAAAGAATTGATTTATTTACTTGCATCTAAAGGAAAACCAGAAATAGAAGGTTCTGACTGGGAAAATATATTTGCAAATTGTATTGGCGCTGAATGGAAACCTTCAAACGTTGGGCTTGATGACGTTATATTAGGAAATACTGCTTGGGGTGCAAAAACAGTAAAAGCCGCAAAACCATCTATGCAAAAGAAAGTGCGATTAATTTCAGGTAGAAATTCACCTACATATTCATTTGGAGAACAAATTAACATACATAAAAATCCTGAACTTATAGGAAAATTTGTTTTAGATATTTGGAATGAACGAGTATCTGCTGTTCGCGAAAAATTTAAACATGTGTGAACTGTGGTTTTAATGAAATCCAATGATTTATCGGAAGTAGTTGTATTTGAATTTGAAACTATACGTTATGACATAGAACTTTATAAATGGGAATGGAATAAAAACAATAATTTAATAGGAATAGATAAACGCAATGGAGAACATAAATTTACATGGCAGCCTCATGGTTCGCAATTTACAATTATAGAAAAAGTTCAGGAAAAAAATTTATTAATTCGCATTAAACAACCTAAGTCTCTTGATAAAGAGCAAATATTGGAGGCTTTAGGTTTTGAGAAATCATGGATAACGGTCATCAGAAAAAATGGCTGATGTTTTTACAAAAAAACAACGTAGTGATATTATGCGACAAGTAAAAAGTACTTACAATAAATCTACGGAATTAAAACTTATCGCTTTCTTTAAGAAAAGCAATATTAAAGGTTAGTATAGAAACTATAAACTTTTTGGTAAGCCTGATTTTGCTTTTCCTAAACAAAAAATTGTCATTTTTGTTGATGGTTGTTTTTGGCATGGACACAATTGTCGAAACACTCAGCCCAAAGATAATGCCGATTATTGGATTAAAAAGCGAGAGCGAAATATAAAACGAGATAAAGAAGTAACCCAGACCCTCCAAAATAAAGGCTGGATAGTTATACGATTTTGGGAGTGTAAAATTAAAGATGAAGGGTTATTAAAACGATATTTAGCGCAAAATATAGACAAATAAATATACTTGCATTAGCGCATTTTAAAAATATAAGACAGCTATTAATTTGCCGTGTATGCACCATGTTTTAGCTTAGTTACAAGGTATTTTTAGTATAATCTCCCTTTTATATTTTCAAAACTCAAAAGGCATAAAATGAGTGATATTTTTGAACAAAATCAAGATATTCAGACGGTTAGCATTGAAGATTCCGTAAAATCCAGCTATCTTGATTATTCTATGAGCGTAATTATCGGGCGTGCGCTCCCTGACGCCAGAGATGGGCTTAAACCTGTGCATAGACGAATACTTTTTGCGATGAATGACTTGGGTGTCGGTTCACGCAGTCCGTATAAAAAATCAGCCCGTATCGTGGGCGACGTCATCGGTAAATACCACCCGCATGGCGACACGGCGGTGTATGATTCGCTTGTGCGTATGGCGCAGCCTTTTTCTATGAGAGTTCAGATAGTGGATGGTCAGGGAAACTTCGGCTCTGTGGATGGCGACAGTGCGGCGGCGATGCGATATACGGAAGCTAGAATGACCTCTTTGGCTGAAGAACTTTTAAGAGATATAGACAAAGATACCGTTGATTTTGTGCCTAACTACGACGACTCTTTGAGTGAACCTGACGTCTTGCCCGCACGCGTACCGAATCTTTTGCTAAACGGCTCGAGCGGTATAGCGGTCGGTATGGCGACAAATATCCCTCCGCACAATCCAAATGAGCTTATAGACGCGCTTTTGCTTGTCATTGACAATCCGGAAATCAGCGTTGAAGAGTTGATGGGCGTGATTCCAGGACCAGATTTTCCAACCGGCGGAGTGATATTTGGCAAAAAAGGAATACTTGAAGCTTACAAAACAGGGCGTGGACGCATAAAGGTAAGGGCAAAAACGCACACCGAAAAGAAAGGACAAAAAGATATCATCGTGATAGACGAGATTCCTTATCAAGTCAATAAAGCCCGCTTTATAGAGCAGGTTTCACAGCTTGTAAAAGATAAACAGATTGACGGCATCAGCGAGATAAGAGACGAATCCGACAGAGACGGCATCCGCGTAGTTATAGAGCTTAAACGTGAAGCTATGAGCGATATTGTTCTAAACAACCTTTTCAAATCAACGAGCATTGAGCAGACTTTCGGCGTTATAATGCTTGCCATCATCAATAAAGAACCGAAAATATTTTCACTTATAGAGCTTTTGCAGCTCTTTTTTACTCATAGAAAAACCGTCATCATTAGAAGAACTATTTTTGAGCTTGAGAAAGCCAAAGCCAAAGAACACATTTTAGAAGGTTTGAAGATAGCGCTTGACAATATAGACGCTGTCATCGAGCTTATCAAAGGCAGCTCCGATACGCAAAGCGCAAGAGACGGACTTATGACGCAGTTTGCCTTGAGCGAAGCGCAAGCCGGCGCTATACTTGATATGAAACTTCAGCGTTTAACGGGACTTGAGAGAGATAAGATAGAGAACGAATTAAGAGAGCTTAGAAAAGAGGTTGAACGCCTAAGCGCGATACTCAAAAGCGAAAGTCTGTTAAGCGGTATCATTAAAGAGGAGCTTTTGGAGATAAAAGAGAAATTCAAATCCCAAAGACTTACGGAGATAATAGACGATTATGACGATATAGACGTGGAGGATTTGATACCAAACGAGCCTATGGTTGTAACCATAAGCCACAGAGGCTACATCAAACGTGTTGCATCAAAACTTTACGAAAAACAAAAACGCGGCGGCAAGGGCAAGATAGCTGTTACGACGTATGACGACGATTTTATAGAGAGCTTTTTTATCTCAAATACACACGATACGCTTATGTTTGTAACCGACCGCGGACAGCTCTACTGGCTTAAGGTTTACAGGATTCCGGAGGGAAGCAGGACGGCAAAAGGAAAAGCAGTAGTCAATCTCATCCAGCTTCAGCCTGATGAGAAGATTATGGCTATTATACCGACTACAGACTTTGATGAGAGCAAATCGCTGGCGTTTTTCACGAAAAATGGCATTATCAAACGAACAAATCTAAGCGAATTTAAAATCAT
>JAISNG010000151.1 GCA_031276365.1 Campylobacteraceae bacterium
AAAATGGTCGATAAGATCGCGGTGGTCGTGCTTTTGCCGTGCGCGCCCGCGACTGAAAAAACCTCTTTGTCCGCCAAAAGATATTTGAGCGCTTCCTTGCGGCGCAAAACGGGAATGGAACGCCTTTTTGCCTCGATTATCTCCTCGTTGTCGTCTTTGATGATTGCGGAGCGTTTGCAATGTATGCGCCGTAAGCTGCTATATAGATATATCATCGCCATTTCCACCGCTCCAAATATTAACACCATCTGCTGTTTTAAATATTTTTTACTCTTCGGTCATAATACTCTTTATTTTTTACTTCATCAATTTATTACCGCACGTCAGCGGGCTGCCCAATCTCCTCCCTCTGTACACAAATTCAAATTGCCCGCTAATCAAATTTTATATGCTCTTAAAAATGCCATCTACACCCGTATAATATGGGTCGTAATTATATATCTCACTTCGCTTTTTACTACAGCACTTGCTTGTTTATCAAAATGCGTTACTGTATCTTCACACTTGTCAGATATTTCGTCTGTATAACATTGTGCGGCTTCTTGTTTGGCATTTTTAAAAGTTACCAAACATCCGCTGTATATTTTATCCCGATTTACACCAAAACGATTTGAACTCTTTATATTTTATTTCATACTCTTACATGTAAAAGCCCCCGATATGAGCGTTTACGGCTTTGCCTATAATCTCCGCTTTACTAAAATATATCATCTCTTCAAAGGCATGCAGTATAAAAAATATACAAATTATCGCAATGGATATCATATTGATATAGAAAAATAATATACATAATATAAACAATTCAAAACGGCGTAGATATAAAAATCATCAACGTCTGCGCTATCTGCACAAAAACATGCCAATTGCTTTTTATATCACATAAGTTGTTAAAAAAGTAATATTTGCCAGCATAATTGTGCAGGCGATAAACGCTATAGTTGAAAATATATTTATGTTGCCGATGGTGTGAATTTTTATTCTTTACTCATCAATCCCGCCATATTTTAATTTGTGTCGGAACTTAAAAAGGCGTACTTCAAACAGACAATAATTTTTGTCTATACAAACAGCTCTTTTCTGCTGTTTTTCAAATGTTTTATGACTTTTACTATCTCTTCAAAGCCCATAGGTGTATCTTCGTCGTCGCCCAAAACATTGTCCATTTCGTCCAGATACGCGTCCATCGCCTCTTCAAAACGCAATTTTTTTACGCCAGCAAAATACAAAGCCGCCTCCAGCATGTCAGCAAGCTGCAATGAAAGTTCTTTGATTTCGTTTTGATAATCTTCTGCGCTGTAATTTTCGTAATCCATCATAACTCCTCTTTGGATTTTATCAAGTCAATTATCTGATTTTTGACGTTTTCATACGAAAAACTGTCTCGAAAAGAGGCTATCGCACCGCCGCTTGCATTTGGATGTCCGCCGCCGTTTGCCAGTTCCTGCGCTATTTTGCTCACGTCTGCTTTGCCGTTCGCTCTAAAACTTACTGTTTTTCGCGAAGTTACGTCCATGAAAAAGTCATAATCGGGATTTTGCACTAAAAAGTTATTGCCGATGATTGAAACTGCGCCGATATTAAACGTCAAAATACCCTTGTAACCTTTGTAAAAAATAGTCATCTTATCTTTAAGCCTCTCAAGCTGTTCTACGTTGTATTTTGAGACGAGATTGCCCAAAGTGTCGTTATCACCGCTTTGAAAAAAGCTCTTTTTTATCGCATGAATATTATCTTCAAGCAGTATATGCGGCTCTTTTTTATCCATATATCTTATGCTGTTTTCAAGAAGGCAAAACATGAAACGCGTATTTGCCTCGTCAAACATAATGCGGTTTAACTCTTTTGAATTTGCGATGAGGTTCAAACACACTTTGCCAAGTTCAAAATCGGCGCTCTCGTCAAGCCAGATATCCACCGCATTGATAACTTGAGAGAGTCTTCCAAGCTCCTTTTTTTCGCCGTAAATTTTGGAGAAAAAGTCATACGTGATTTTAGCCGCGCATCTTGAAATATCCAGAAAATACCACGAAAATCTTTTCGCGCACTCTTCGCCGCTTTGGTGATGGTCTAAAAGTATGAGTTTGACGGGATTTTTAACGCTTTTGAGTTTCTCTTCAAAACCTCTTGCCTGTTGAGGAGTGAGATTGAGGTCTGTTACAAGTATGACGTTTTTGTCGGCATTGACAATCTCAATATCAACAAGAATCTGCTCATATCGTTCGTCTATCTCCTTGCCGTAATTTGAATTATAAAATTTCACATTTTCAAAATAGCGCCCTGTTATAAATTGACAGCCATAGCCGTCAAGGTCTGTATGCGAAAGATGAAAGATATGATACATATATTTATATTACTCTTTCACGATATCAAAAAGAGTTATTGTTCCTAAAAAATCATCTACCTTACCCTGAAAACGGTTAAAAAAAGGCCATATCTTGCAATACTCAGCGCGGTTATTCGGGCAGTCTGAAACTGACGAAGCGCACTCAAAAACGATTGTCGGTTTTTTTTCGGCGCATGCGACTATCTCCTTAATCGTAAGCTCTTTTGCATCTTTGGCGAGGATAAAGCCGCCTTTTGCACCTTTGAAAGAGTGCAGAATACCTGCTTTTGCAAGACATTGAAGGACTTTCGCCAAAAAACTTTTTGAGATGCCAAGCTGTGCGGATAGAGTATCAACATCTTGCGAAACATTCCGCTGCGCTATGATTATCAGTGAAAGCAAGGCGTACTCGCTGGCTTTGGTTAGTAGCATGATGACCGTTCCTATCGTACAAAGTTTTATTTAAGAGCGTAATTCTACTAAAAGTTTCCTATTTTTGGGTTTAATTACTATCGTTAATTAGGAGTTTTTTAATCTTTTTTGTTTTATTCCTGCATTTTAGCTCTTTTTTTGGTTTTAATGTTATAATTCCGCTCCCATAACGGGAAATTTTACCAGTCAGGAGGTCAGAAATGGCTTTGGATTCGGCACAGCGCAAAGAGATTATACAAAAGTTTGCGCGTAAAGAGGGCGATACAGGTTCGCCTGAGGTTCAAGCGGCGCTTTTAACAAGCCGCATTGTTTATTTGACGGAACATCTTAAAACAAACGTCAAAGACCACTCTTCAAGACTTGGACTTTTAAAGCTTGTAGGGCAGAGAAAACGCCTTTTAAAGTATCTTAAAAGTAAAAATTATGCCAAATACCAAGAGATTATCAAAGAGTTAAATATCCGCGATAAATAGTTCGGCATGGAAGTTTTTAAATATCAAAAATCTTTAAAAACTTCCCAAATTTCCGCTTTTTCAACAATCTCTTCACAATAGTCTGTTTTTCCATAAAATTTTAAGCGAATTGAGGTAAAATTAATGCCGTTGTTTGGACATACAATTTAAAACATGCTGTAAAATCACAGCAAATAAGGCTTCTTTGTGTTTGGAATCGGTTTTTTTGAATTTATCGTTATAGCAGTTATTATTATTATATTTTTGGGTCCCGATAAACTGCCCGAAGCTCTCATAAAAGTCATAAAAACATTCAAAACCATCAGCAAAACTATACATGAAGCAAAAAGCGCGTTAGAAGAAGAGATAAACATAGAACAGCTAAAAGAGGACTCCAAAAAATACCGCGCGCTTTTGGAACAAAATACACAAAAAATACAAGAAAGCCTTTCAATTGCGGAGATTGAACAATTGAAAGAGAGTGCAGCTGAAGTAAATTCGGTTATAGATGAACTAAAAACCGAAAAAAATCAAGAGAGTAAAAAAGAGGCAAAATAGTGTTTGAAGAGTTAAAACCGCATCTTATTGAATTAAGAAAACGCCTCATGATAGCGGCTTTTGCAGTACTTATCGGGCTTTTGGCGGCATTTTCATTTTGGGAATGCATCATGTCATGGATAATGCAGCCGCTAAATTCAGCTGTGTGTTCAAATAACGTCTCAATGCCCTCTTTAGGCGAGTTTGACGCTGCGGCTCTTTGCACAGATAAAGGCTCCATGATTACTACCAGCGTTGTAGAGGGACTTTTCACAGCTTTTAAGATATCGTTTTTTACAGGTCTTGCGGCGGCGCTGCCGATTATTTTTTGGCAGTTATGGCTTTTTATAGCGCCTGGACTTTACGACAATGAAAAAAAATATGTATTGCCGTTTGTATTTTTCGCTACTTTAATGTTTCTTGGCGGCTTTTTGTTCTGTTACTATATAGTACTTCCCATGAGCCTTGATTTTGCTATATATTTCGGTAAGGGAATCTTTGTATATATCCCGAAAACTACTGAATATATAGACTTCTTTTTAAAATTTACCTTTGCTTTCAGTATCTCTTTCGAACTTCCCGTCATAAGCCTTTTTCTCGCAAAAATCAACTTCATAACAGACAAAACGCTAAAAGATTTTTTCAGATACGCAGTGGTTTTGATATTTATATTTGCGGCGATTATCACTCCTCCTGATGCCATTTCGCAGATTCTTATGGCTATTCCTCTGTTGCTTTTGTATGCTCTGTCCATATTGATGGCACGCATGGTAAATCCGTACAAAGAAGAGGATACACAAAATACTTGACGTAAAACTCAGCGCAAATTACGACTATGACCTGCCAAAATCGCTCATAGCTTCTTATCCCAAAGAGCCTAAAGAGGATGCAAGATTGCTTGTTTATGAGCGCAAAAGCGGACATATTACGCATGTGCGTTTTGGAGAGCTTTTTGCATTTTTGCCTGAAAATACAAGTGTGCTTTTGAATGATACAAAAGTCATAAAAGCGCGTATTTTCGGAGTCAAATCAAGCGGCGGCAGGGTAGAGATACTCTTTAACTCTCCGCTTAAAGACAACACTTTCAAAGTCTATATCAAAGGTAGAGTTGCTGTCGGCGCTCAGCTTTTTTTTGATGAAAATCTGCGTTCAAAAGTACTTGCACTGCATGAAGACGGCACAAGAGATGTGAAATTTTTTCAAAATGAAAAAGAACTTGATGTACACACGCTTTTTAAAGTTTTGGACAAAATCGGTCATGTACCGCTGCCGCCGTACATCAAAAGAGCCGATACAAAAAATGACGAGAAAGATTATCAGACGCTCTTTGCAAAACATGAAGGCTCTGTTGCCGCGCCTACCGCATCACTGCATTTTAGTGAAAAAATGTTTAAAGAGCTTGAAAAAAGATTTGAGACAGAGTTTTTGACTTTACCTGTAGGCGCGGGGACTTTCAAAGGCGTGGAGAGCGAAATCATAAACGAACACATCATGCATTCGGAGTATTTTTCTATCCCAAGTAAGGCAAAACATATCATACTAAGCGATAAAAAACTGCTTTGTGCAGGAACGACAACAGCGCGAAGCGTTGAGTATTTTGTAAGAACCAAAGAGCAGCAGGGCTTTTGCAATCTTTTCTTAAATCCACTAAATCCTCCAAAGCGTGTAGATTATCTTTTGACAAATTTTCATCTGCCGCGCTCTACTCTTATCATGCTTGTCGCGGGATTTATCGGACTTGAGCAAACTTTACATGTGTACAAAACCGCCGTAAATGAGAGATATCGTTTTTTCTCTTACGGCGATGCGATGCTGATATTGTAACTGCTTAATTTTTCACTCAATATCCGCATTCCGACACTTGCTTTTTCCTTAATGACATTGACGGATACAAACGGCGGCGTGCTTACGTCATTTGGGTCTATAAGAAAAATCTCGGCATCTTTTTTGGCGTAATGTATCAATCCCGCAGCGGGATAAACTTGCATTGAAGTGCCGATAATCACTACAATATCGGCATTTGATACGATATTTGCGGCTTTTTCTATAAGCGGTACAGCTTCGCCGAACCAGACGATAAAAGGACGCACTCTTGAGCCATCAACTGCTCTTTCGCCGATTGCAACAGCCTTTGTACCTATATCATAAACTTCGCTCTTGCTTTCGTTACAGACTTTGGTTAATTCTCCATGCAGATGAATAACATCAGAACTGAGCGCGCGTTCATGGAGATTGTCCACATTTTGCGTAATAACTGTAACTTTAAAACTCTTTTCAAGCTGTGAGATGAGTTTATGCCCCTCATTTGGCATAGCTTTATCAAGCTGGGCGCGGCGTTCGTTGTAAAACTTTGTCATCAAATCAGGATTTTTACGCCATCCATCAATGCTTGCAACCTCCATAACATCATACTTTTCCCACAAACCGCCGCTGTCTCTAAACGTACTTATGCCGCTCTCGGCACTCATGCCAGCCCCCGTTAAAAATACAATCCGCTTCATTTCCAATCTCCTTCAAAACGTTCCAAACTATCATCATTCGTACGTTTAGGTGTGTTTTTGTTTTTATAGTTTTATCCATGTGAAAAACTTATTTGCGCAAAATAACTCAAATCTGCTTTTACGCGCCAAAAAAATTCTCTATTTCAAGGCGCATCTCATCGGCATTTGATATAGCATTTACTCTGTTGCGAAACGCGGCGGCTTCTGGGAGAGATTTTGAGTACGCATGCAGATGTTTTCTAAACAAAATCACACCCATTTCATCTTTGTAAAACTCTCTCATGAATTGCAAATGTTCTAAAACGACCGATTTTATAAGAGATTTATCAACGCTTTTTTGGTTGTGTTTTAGCTGGTAAAATATCCATGGATTGCCTACAGCGCCGCGCCCTATCATCACTCCTTCGCATTTTGTAAGCCCTTTGACTTCCAAAGCTTTTTCGTAAGTTGTGATGTCGCCGTTGGCAAAAACGGGGATTTTAACCGCCTCTTTGGCGCGCCTTATCGCATCATAATCAACCAAAGCCTTGTATCCGCCATTTCTTGTGCGCCCATGAATGCTTATAAAATCAGCTCCCGCGTCTTCTATCGTCTTGGCGATAATCTCGGGTGTTTTTTCACTAAAACCGATACGGGTTTTGACGGAAGTGTAGCGTTTATTTGAATGCTTTTTGATGGCTTCAACTATCTTTAAAAGATGCGGCAAATCGCGCAAAAGCGATGAGCCTGCATCCTGCGCTGTAACTTTTGGCACAGGACAGCCGCAGTTGAGGTCAATACCGATGATGCCGTCAATATCATTTAAAATTTCAACAGCTTGGACAATGCCCGCTATATCACTTCCTGCAAGCTGGATTATATATCTATCCTCGTTTGGCGCGCACTTTAGCATGTGAAAGGTTTTTTTAGAATCACGAATGAGCGCGTTTACGCTTATCATCTCCGAAAATGTGATATCAGCGCCGAATTTTTTGCATATATAACGAAACGGTAAATCCGTCAAACCAGCAAGCGGAGCCAAAGCTGCTGGGCTTTGGCTGAAGTCAATATCAAGCATTAAATGATAAGGTCTGTGTCTATATTCTTCTCATTGTCGCGCAAAAAGAGCAGAATTCTGAACTTTTCAAATTCGTTGCTCTCTTCGTTGTTTTCCAAAAATTCTCGGGCTTTTTCTATTAGTCTCAATTCAAACAATATATATAAATATGCAAATGAGGCGTGGTGATTTTTGGATTGAAGGTTGTCGTAAAGTTTCAAAAGTGCGTCAGGTTCTACAGCGCTTTTTAATACTTTTGCCGTGCTTAAAAACTCATTTGAATTCAAAGGCGTTTTTTCCAAAAGCTCTTTTATCTCGTTAACGCTTAACGCAAAAGTGTCGTTTTTGTCGGCAAATCTTTTGAGCAAAATAAGCAGCATATCGCTCGTAAGATTGAAATTAAAATTTTTAATCTCCGCATATGAAGCTCTACGCAAAAGCGCATAAAAGGCTTTTTGGCACACTTCGCTGTCAAGCGTACTGCAGTGTTTTATTATCTCTTCTATGGATTTTTTATCATCTGCTGCAAAATTCATGCGGTTTTGGTTTAAAAGTTCATTGTCGCTTCTTAAACGGAATTTTTTCAAATCCACATACTTGCCGTCTCTAACCTTTTCTAGTATGTCAAATATCTCGTCAAGCTCTTTTTCGCCCGTTTTTTCGTCGGCGGCTTTCGGGTTGTATCTCATCTTTTTGACGGCAGCAGATAAAATCTTAAAAGATTCGGTTTTGTATTCATACTCTTTCTCTTCGCCTAAAAGCGTATGTCTTATTTGATGCAAAAGCGTTTCATAATCTTTTTTTATCAGACGTTTTGCCAAAAAGCTTTTCACAGAGTAAAACAGCATGTGCGCTATGGAAGCGGCAAAGAGTAAAAGCAGCGGTATGATAAACCATACGGCTACGGGCAGCTCCAAGCTATAGCCGAAAAGCGTAAGCGTATAATAAGCGCTCTCGCTCGGAACTATACTATAAACAAAAATGCCGACAATTGCCAAAAGCATGACAGAGTAAAATATGTATAATTTTATACCCATTAAAAACTCCTTTTTTTATTGTTTTCTTTTTCAGAAATTTCACGGCAGACTATGCAGTATTTTGCATGAGGCTTGATTTTCAGCCTCTGCATGCTTATGGCTTCTTCGCACATTTCGCATATTCCATAAGTGCCTTTTTCTATCTTGCCCAAAGCATACTCTATCTCAAAAAGCTCCTGCGACTGCTGGGCGCTTAAGGCGTGGTCTATGAGATTGTTCACGTTCAAAGCCGCAAAATCCGCATCATCTCTCGCGTCTGATATATCCATACTCTCAATCTCTTTTGCCGCGCCTTCAATATTTTTTAAAACCTGCTCTTTTCGTTCAAGAAGTAAATTTTTGAAAAACTCAATATCGCTCTGCTTCATCTCTATCCTTTGCTTCTGTTTACTCTTTGTGGTATGGGTGATTGTTTTTTATACAAAGCCCACGATAAATCTGTTCAAACAACACCAATTTCGCTATTTTATGCGCGTATGTTAATCTACTTAAGCTTATAACTCTTTTAGTACGCTTCAAAAACGGCTTCTCAAAACCGTAAGCGCCGCCTATGAAAAATCTTATATCAGCATCCTCTTCAAAGATTTTGCTAAACTCCGTACTATCTAACTCCTCTCCGTTCTTATCCATCGCCAAAGTATAGTTTCTAAGATACGGCTCAAAACTTTGGGTATATGACTTTTGCGCCGCCTCAGCACCTTTGCTTTGCGCCGCCGCGATTTTAGCGTTAAAAAGCGAAATATCCTCTATCTTGGCAAAGCGCGAAATCATCTTTAAAAACTCGTCAATCATACCGTTTCTTTGAGAGCTTCTCTCAACCGAATATACCATTATCTTCATAAAGTCCTGAGCCTATCGCAAGATATGTTACATGTTCAAATCTATCACAAAGTTTCACTCCGCCGATAGCCGCAACGGGTTTTTCGGAAAAATTTGCCAGCAAGTCAAGAGTATCTCCCAAAATGTTATTAGTATCTTTAGTATCTGTTTTGCGATATGCTCCAAGTCCGATATAATCAACGCTCGTTTTGTTTGCTTCCAAAATCTCTTTTTTGTTGTGTGTTGAGATGCCAAATATCTTAGAGCCGATAATTTCTCTTACATGTTCTGCCGCCGTGTAAATGTCAGCGCCATATTTTAAAATATCCTCCTGCCCCAGATGAATACCGCCGCAATACGCTATCAGCGCCAAATCGTCATTTATAATAATGGGCGCATCTGCATAGAGTGATTTTATCGTCAATAAATCCTCTTTTTTCTCCTCATAAGCGCCTGTTTTGTTTCTGTATTGAAGCAGTGAGGCGTTAAGGCTTTTTGCTCTTTTAACAGCCTCTTCAAGAGATTTACCTTTTTTTATCAGCGTTGCTTTATCTATGAGCGCGTATAGTTTCAATCCTGCCGCCTGTTGTCCGATTTTGCTTCAAGCTCGCATGGAGTAAAATATCTGAGTAAATCTGCTATCGTATGCTTCAAATCGCCTCTTTTTACTATCATATCAATAAGTCCATGTTTTAGTAAAAATTCAGCCCTTTGAAAACCTTCGGGCAATTCCGCGCCTATAGTCTGCTTAATGACTCTTTGTCCCGCAAAGCCTATAAGCGCTCCTGGTTCTGCTATTATCACATCTCCAAGCCATGCGAAAGATGCGCTCACACCGCCCATCGTCGGGTCTGTCAAAACGGATATAAAGGGGAGATTTTTCTCTGAAAGTTTTGTAAGTACCGCCGATGTTTTTGCCATTTGCATGAGTGAAAATGTACTCTCCTGCATTCTTGCGCCTCCGCTCGCACTCACAATAACAAGCCCTTGATTTTTCTTAACCGCTCTTTTTGCAGCGCGTACTATCATTTCACCCTCAACGGAGGCTAAACTTCCGCCCATAAATCCAAAGTCAAATACAACAAGCTGCACGCCGATGCCGTCTATCTCACACTCTCCTGCGATAAGCGCGGAATTTCTGCCTGTTTTTTCTCTCGCCTCTTCTATTCTTTTTTTATATGATTTTTTATCTACAAATTTCAAAGGGTCTATCGGCGTCAAATTTTCATCAAAGCTTATAAAAGTGTCCTTGTCGCTTAAAAGATTGATTCTCTCCAAAGCGCTTATTTTCATATGAAATCCGCATTTTGGGCAGACATTCGCTTGATGCAAAACCTCTTTTTTATACATCAAAGAACCGCACGCTTCGCATTTTACCCAATGGCTTGGAGCTTCAGCCGCTTTAGGCTGTTCTCTGCGCGTTTTAAATATTTTAGAAAAATCCATCTACGCCCTGCTCCTTTATAAAATTAGAAATTTTATCAAATATTCCCTTATCTTTGCTTACGAGCAGAAAATTATCATCTCTAAACCTAAAAAGATTCTCGCACATGTACCAGCCGCCTGCGATGTCAAACTCCCTGACGCACCCTTCAAAAAGTACAAAATCCACCTCGTAAGCCATACTCAAAGACAGAGCCAAAGCTCCCAAACTTCGGTACTTAAATGAAGAGTTAAGCAAAAACGGAGCAAGTTTTGCGGATTGGTACGCTTTTTCAAAAATACCTACACCGCAAAGCGGCGTCAAAGTTATCTTTTGCACTTTTCTTTCGTCAAAAAAACGGCGTTTAAAACAATCTTGATATTTTATATTCATGTACCCTGCCGCAAAGTTTGCAACAACGGCACAGACAACTTCGCCGTTTTTTTTCAGTGCGGCTGAAGAGCCAAAATACGGAATATTTGACGCAAAATTTTTACTTCCGTCAATCGGGTCTATAACGACAACATCATTACCGATTCCGCTCAAACCGCTCTCTTCGCTGTAAATACGCCCGAATTTTTGTAGATGTCTAATAAAAATCGCCTCTGCTTTCAAGTCTGCTTTTAAACTTATATCGCCGCCAAAACCGCGCTGAAGAGCTGTTTTTAAGTCCTCTTTGCTGTTTAATAGACGATAAATTTCACGGTTTGCCTCTATGCATGCTTTTAAAAATTCCATTTTCAATATCCATTTTTTTATCAGTAAGTTTGAGATAGTACCAAAATGTGTTTTATCTTATGATAAAATAGCGCACAAAGCTTGATAAGCAAACATAAACGGATTGTTGTTTTGATATTGATAGAAAAACCAAAAACGCAAAAGATGAAATATTGCATTTGCCAAATTTTTTACTAAACTGTTTCATATAGTAAATAAGGCAAACTACAATTTACGCTCCTGCTTTTTATAATTTGGCTTTTGCGCTTTTCAGAACTCAAAAACGATAAAAATTCATATAACAAAAGTATAAAGACATATAAAAAACTTAAATACACACAATTACAATCTTGCCCCGTATATACGCTATTTTAAAAGATAAAAACAACGTATTAAATTATTTGGACAAAACTCTTAAAAACAAAGAAGAGAGTGTTAATTATGTCTTAAAAGATGAAGCTTGGAAAGAGTACTTGAAAGATTTTAAAAAGTTAACAGCTAAGTATCAAAATTGGTTATTTTGGCATCTACAACTGCCGCTTTTTAATAATTTTTAAAAATTCCATCTTGCCATCTGTTTTTTCTCCGTATCTTAGCCAATATTTGCTAAAATACCGCATATTCAGGGGGAAAAGTGCAAGGTTTTATCGTACATATCAACAGAGTTAAAGATGAAGATTTAATCGTTACAATATTGAGCGAACACAAACTTAAAACTACTTACAGATTTTACGGCGCGCGGCACTCAACGATAAATCTTGGATATTTGATAGACTTTGAGACGCAAATATCCATGCGTTCAAATCTCGCGCAGCTGCGAAACGTCATACATCTCGCGCAAAGCTGGAATATAGACAGAGACAGATTTTATTTTTGGCAAAATTTTGTAAAACTTTTCTATGACCATTTGAAAGATGTGGACAGCATAGACAAATTTTACTTTGACCTGCTCATGACAAGCGCAAAAAAATGGCACAAGCAAAACCCAAAAAGAGTCAGTGTTGAAGCGTTTTTGGAACTTTTACAGTTTGAAGGAAGACTTCACTCATTAGACCGCTGTTTTTTGTGCGAAGATAAAATCAAAGATGAAAACATCGCGCTTGCAAGGGCTTTTTTGCCTGCTCACATGGAGTGTATTCATAACAAAGGTCTTGACGCGCGCAAGTTAAAACAGCTTTTTAGCACAAAAAAGACGCTTTTTTTGGACGATGAAGAGACGGAATATCTATATATGGTGATGAACGAGGGATTTTAGTATTTTGAATTTTGGCGGATGAAGAGTTTTTAAAATTACAGCTTTTTTTAAAGTGAACAATTCTTACATGCGTTGTAATTTGGGCGCAATACTTAAATAAAATGTCCGTATATATTGCTATTTTTAACATTAAGTCAAAAATATAGTACATGTATTAAATTTCGCCGAACATATTTTTAAATCCAACAATATACGCAGCTAAAAGTCCGCATGCTGCAATTTTTCAGCATTTTTGAAATGAAGTCAAAACATAAAAGTTTTCGGCACAACAGCTTTCAAATATGAATATTAATATTTTTCGGCAGGCTTACTTAAGCGGTTTTGTAAATATCTTTCCAAAATTATCATCGCCGCAAGCGAATCCACACGTCCGTCGCGTTTTTGTTTTACAACGCCTTTCATGCGCTCTTTGGCTTCGCAAGATGAAAAATCCTCATCTGTAAATGCAATCTCTCCGTCAAACTCCAAAAGCGATACAAAATGCCTGATACGCCGTTGCATTTCATCATTTGCGCTCAATCCTGCTACTAAGATTTCGGCTTTGTATTCGCGTAAAAGTGTGGATATATCACGCGCTGCCTGAACTCTGTTGCGGCGCAAAATCGCATCAAGCGGCACTATAACATTTTCCAGATAAACAGCCGCGCC
The DNA here is from genome assembly GCA_031276365.1 of Campylobacteraceae bacterium. GTDB lineage: Bacteria > Campylobacterota > Campylobacteria > Campylobacterales > Campylobacteraceae > JAIRKW01. The sequence goes on from JAISNG010000151.1 coordinate 13,181, forward strand.
TATTCGTTTCAGTCCAACATCAATCGCAACTATACTCATATTATTTTTATTCTCATGCCAACTATCTCTATCCTGCCCGAGAGTTCATACTCATAAATCCTATCGCCAAATTGTTTCAAACATTCGTTCAAGTCAGGATTTTTAGCGCAAAACGCAAGCACTTCATCTTTTGCGCCGTCGTTTGTATCAGCCTTCGGCGCAAATATTTTTACAAAAGACGCCAAATCATCTATAACTTTGGCTTGTCCCCTGTTCACAAGCTGCGCCGTTCCCTCACTTTCGCCTATCCTATGAGAAAACACATATATCGGTACTCCAAGCGCAAGCGCATAATGTGCGCTTCTTAACGAACCGCTGTTCAAATCTGCCTGCGCGATGACCAAAGCGTCGCAAAGTCCTGCAACAATGCGGTTTCTTAAGACGAAATTATATTTTGATATGTTCGCACTTTTGGCATATTCGCTCAAAAGCAGTCCGCGCGCGCTGATTTCTCTCAAAAGCGCACTATTGATTTTGGGATAGAGCAAATCAAGCGGCGTTGGAAGTACGGCTATTGTGTTCGGCATCGCGCCTCTGTGAGCCGCCGCATCTACTCCAACCGCACCGCCGCTTACGACAACAACACCAGCCGCGCTTAACATAGAGCTTAACCGTTCGCTCATGTTTTTTGTGTACAAAAGAGCTTTTCTGCTTCCGACAACTGCAACTTTCGGACGTTCCAAAAGTTCCAAATTGCCAAGCGCGTAAAGCTCTTTTACGTTCTGCGTTAAAAGTTTCGGCGGAATTGGTATCTGCATCATCACAAATCTTTCAGATAAACAACTTCCACATCTTTTAATATGTCAAGCGATTGTGTTATCGTATCTAATGTTTTATCATGCGGATGTCCTATAGCTATGGCAAAACCTCTGCTTTTGGCTTTTTCTACGGCGGTTAAAAGCTGCGTTTTTATGGCATTTTCTTCTATCTCATTATCCAAAAATACATCTCTTTGCAGTAGTTTTCTGCCCTGTTCGGCAAAAATCTGCGGAGCTTTCGTATCTGATGTAGTTCTGCTGTCCACAAATACTAAATCCAACTCATCCATAGCGTCAATCAATCTTCTCATAGCTTCAATGTCCGCCGTAAATTTACTGCCCGTGT
>JAISNG010000182.1 GCA_031276365.1 Campylobacteraceae bacterium
CTATTTCTGATTTTCATAACATTGAATACAAAGTCGGAGTATCTTTTTTTGTTGTTTTGGTTTACAACTCCTCCATGACGTTCGCTGGGCAATAGCGAATATATGGCAGAGTTAAACAGCTCCGAGAGCGAATATGTATCTATTTTGTCTGTCGGCAAATCAAAATATGCTGTTAGGATTTTATGCTGCATTTAAGTCCCCTGTTATTTGTTAGTAATTATAAAACGCATTTGCTTAGAGTCTGCTTATTAACATTCATATAAAAAACCAATTAAATTGACTTATTTGAAAAATAATGATAATATTTTGGATATTATCTTTTGTATTAAGATTTCTAATATTGGTTTTTTTTATGATAAAGCAAAGTTTTACCCTCATGTAATAGGGTTTGAGATTAACATCAGTCATAAATATCTTTTTTTACACGCTTTTTCAAAAAAACGGTTGTAATCCTTTCGCAACAAATGCTTCATATACTTCCACATGTAAATTTTTTAAGGAGAAAACATGTTAAAGAAGAGTATCGCATCTTTGATGCTATGTTCTATGGCTTTGTTTGCCGCAGACAAAATAAATGGCGCGGGAGCATCGTTTCCTGCACCTGCATATTTTAGCTGGGCGTATTCATACGGACAGGAGAGCGGCAGCGAGATAAATTACCAATCCATCGGTTCCGGCGGCGGAATCAAACAAGTAACTTCAAGAGTTGTGGATTTTGGCGCGAGCGATGAACCGTTGAAAAACGAGGATTTGAAAAAGGCGAAAGTACTGCAGTTTCCATCTCTTATCGGTTCAATAGTCTTGGCTTATAATATAGAAGGCATAAAAGACAGCGAACTGAAACTTAGAAGCGAAGTCGTAGCCGATATATATCTTGGCAAAATTACAAGATGGAATGACGCCAAAATCGCCAAAGACAATCCAAATCTAAAACTTCCAAATGCTGCGATTACAGTCGTAAGAAGAAGTGATGGTTCTGGTACGACATTTAATTTTACAAGCTTTTTGGCAGGTGTGAGCAAAGAGTGGAAAGATAGTTTTGGAGTTGGAAAAGCGATAGATTGGGCTGTTGGAATCGCCGCAAAAGGCAACGAGGGAGTTACGTCCATGATAGAACAGACTCCAAACTCCATCGGATATCTTGAAAACGCTTATGCGCTCAAAAACGCTATTGCGCGCGCTGTGCTTACAACCAAAAGCGGCAAATGGGTAACTCCTAACGACGACAATTTTAAAGCCGCTGCAAAAGGCGCTAAATGGAGCAAAGCCGATAATTTTTACCAGCTTTTGGTTTTGCAGGACGGTGATAACGCTTATCCGATAGTTGCGGCGACTTTTATCCTGCTTCCTGACGATAAGCCCGAAATGAACAAAAAAATAGTTACATTTTTTAACTGGGCGTTTGAGAAAGGTGATAATGAGCTTGTAAAGTTAGGTTATGTTCCGCTGCCTGTTGAAACAAAAAATCTTATCCGCGAATACTGGAGAGACAACAAGCTGTTGAAATAAAACAGGCTGCTATCAAAGAGGTTTGTTATAATTGCCGCGCCGCTTTTTGCGGTACGGCAGCAATCTACTATTATCGCTCACACAACAAGCAAAATTTATCATAAAGCGTAAAAGCACAAGCCGCGTTGCTGAAAAATTCTGTAACCATTTTGCAATATAGTGCTACTAAAATACAAAAAATAATTTAAAAGGCGATTTGTGAATAAAACAGGCGATTTGCTCTTTTTGAATATCACGCGCTTTATGGCATACGCTGTATTAATCATACTCATAGCCATTTTTGTTGTACTGTTCAATGAAGCCAAGAGCGCGATAGAAGCTTTTGGGTTTGGTTTTCTTACCTCTTCCAAATGGGCGCCAAATCTTGAGATTTTCGGCGGTTTCCCCGCAATAGCAGGCTCTATTCTCTCAACCATGATAGCTATGTTTTTGGCTGTGCCTTTGGCAATTGGGATAGCGATATTTTTAAGCGAGATAGCTCATGAAAGGCTAAAATCCACAGTCGGCGCGGCGGTCGAACTTTTAGCGGCTATTCCGTCTGTAATTTACGGTATGTGGGGGCTTTTTTACTTTGCGCCGATTTTGCGCGTGCTGTTTGGAGGAAACGGGCTTGGACTCTTGAGCGCAGGAATCGTACTCTCTATCATGATACTGCCGTTTATGGCTTCGGTTGCAAGAGATGCTATGAATACCACGCCGAATATATTAAAAGAGTCCGCTTATGCTTTAGGAGCTACAAAATGGGATGTTATAAAAAGCGTAATCATTCCTTATGCAAAAGCGGGTATTTTAGGTGCGGCGATTTTGGCTCTGGGGCGCGCGATAGGCGAAACAATGGCTGTAACATTTGTAATGGGAAACGTGCATAAACTGCCCGATACGATAACATCTGCCGCAACGTCTATCCCTGTAACGCTGGCAAATGAGTTCACAGAGGCAGACGGTGCGCTCTATTATTCGTCTCTTTTTTATCTGGCTCTCATACTTTTTGTGATTAGCTTTGTCGTTATAGGCATTGCAAAATTCGTATTTTTTAGAAAATTAAGGGCGCGCATATGAGTTATAAAAACACACGTACAGCCATAAACCGCATAGTTTTGACGCTTTGTGTCATAAGCGCAGTTGTGGGCATAGCTTTTCTTTTTTGGATACTTTTTGTACTTTGCTATAAGGGATTTGCCGCGCTTAATTTTGATATATTTTTGCACAATACCGCACCAAGCGGTATAGAAGGCGGAGGATTGAAAAATGCTCTTGTCGGTCAAGGCTTGCTTGTGTTTTTTGCATCATTAATTGGCATTCCTGTGGGCGTTCTTGCGGGGACATTTTTAAGT
>JAISNG010000005.1 GCA_031276365.1 Campylobacteraceae bacterium
CAACGATTTTTACACCGCTTAGAGATGTAATCGGCACAAACGAAGTTCGTTGTGTTGTGGTGCCGTCGCCAAGTCTGCCATTAGTATTAAGTCCCGCTGCGTAAACAGTTCCGTTTTCATCAACAGCAAGTGAATGAGCAGTGCCTGCGGCTATAGCTACAATCTTTTTACCGTTTAACGAGGTAACTTCGGCAAATACGGGACGGTCATTTGTATCATTAAGCCCAAGCTGGCCGTTTCCGTTTTCTCCAGCCGCATAGACAACACCGCTGATAGAAAGAGCCAGCGAATAGTCGCCGCCTGCGGCTATAGAGACAATATTTTCACCGCTTAAGACATTTAAATATGTGGTTTCCGTAAATGATGTTACATCATCTGTAGAACCACTGCCAAGACCAAGCTGGCCAACATTGTTTTGTCCCGCCGCGTAAACTTTACCATCACTCGCAAGAGCAAGAGAGTGTTCACTGCCTGCGGATACAGACGCTATATTGTACGAATAGCTTCTGGTGGTGTTGCCGCCATCGCTTCCGCCGCTTCCTCCGCCTCCGCAGCCTGCCAATAGAAATGGAACAGAAAGAACCGCTAAAAATTTGGTTATTTTGAGAGAGAGAGAGAGAGAAGTTTCTTTCTCGATTAAAGCTGAAGTATCAGCACCTCTAAACGTGTCGTACTCATGTATGTTATGCGTTACATTTGATAACATTTAAAAACCCCTTCCTTAAAAAATTAAGTGATAGATTTTAGCTGTTTATTGCTTTTGTTATTATTAAATATACATTGTTTAAAACCAAAAATATAATAAAGTTATCTGCAAGACGAGAATGAAGAATTAATATAAGAGTAAAAAACTCTGTTTTAGATAAAATATACAAGAGTCTGCAGTTTATGAAATAGAAGCGTGTTAATCAGATATATAAGTATCTAACTTTTTTCTAACACTCTCATGCAGTGATATTTGAAGCTTTAAAATAGAGAGCGGCAAGCCGAAATCTTCCATTTTTACGGCATCTTTTGTTGTGGTAAGAACAGAGGAAGCGCCGCTTGAGCGAAAAAGTCTGATAATCTCGTCCTTGCCAAACATGTAATGGTCGCGGAAGAAAAATTTTGCCGTTACGTGCGGGGGTAAAAACTTTTCAAGTCTTGATGGATTTGCTATGGCGGTTATCAAAATCATCTTTTCGGTTTCGTTTTGTATCGCAACATCGCGCCTGAAATTAACTCCCTCCTCCAGCACCAAATCAGCATTTTTATAGTTTGAAATACTCTCTCTGTAAGCGCCTGAAGGGATACAAAAAGTGTTTGACGGCTTCAAATCAGGACGGATAAGAATGTCAAACTTTTTAATATCCGCTTTGCCGAAACCATCATCCAATATCACTGCATGCGCACCAAGTTCTTTTGCCTTTTGTATGCCCAAAACCCTGTCTTCACTCGCAATGACAAGCGCATTTTTAAGCTCTTTGGCGTAGAGCATAGCCTCATCGCCGCTTGTTTTTACATCGCACAAAATCTCCCCAAAACGGCTTACCAAAACCAGCCCATGAGAAAGCCGTCCGTAACCCCTTAAGATTATTGCTGGCTTTGCCATATGCTTTGCTATAGCGATGCAAACGGGCGTTTTGCCGCTGCCGCCTACGATAAGATTTCCAACGCTTATAATCGGTATATGATAATCAACGGGTTTTTTCAGTGCGCGCCGTATTTTCGCACACAAACACCATAAAATACTAATCGGAGAGAGCAGATATGATAAAAACCGCCCAAAAAGACTCGGGCGGTAAAAGTACTCTTCTATCCATGAGGCAAAAGAGCGTTTAGACATGATGTTCGGCGATTTTTTTCACAGTATCACATACGTATTCTACGTCATCATCGCTCATCGCCGCATATATGGGCAAAGAGAGTATCTGCTGATAATTTGAAAGCGCAGTCGGGAAATTATTGACCCTCAAACCATATTTTGTTTTATAGTAAGACAAAAGATGCATCGGTATATAGTGAAGTGCGGTAAATATCCCCGCCTCTTTCAAATCTTTCGCAAATTTGTCGCGGTTTTTGTCTATTTTGATGATGTATTGCGTGTAGATATGGTCTCTTTTGGCAATGGGTGTTCTTATATTGCGGCTATTTTTGAAAGCTTCGTTGTAAGCGGCGGCTATCTTTTTTTGACGGTTGATGATTTTGTCCATTTTGACAAGCTGTGCAAGTACAAAAGCCGCATTAACTTCATGAATGTCGTATTTGACGCCAATATCAACTACATCGTATATATAGCCGAGATTTCCGAATTTATCCCAGCCGTTACTGATTAACGCATGATTTATCAACAATCTTGCACGTTCGTACAATTCCGTATCGTTCATTACCATTATGCCGCAGCCTGCGATATTATATCTAAGCTGAGGAGAAAATCTGAAACACGTTACAGCCGAGTCCAAAGCGCCTATCTTTTTGCCTTTGTATGATGCTCCAAAAGCGCTTATAGCGTCATCAATAATTTTTACATTATATTTTTTTGCAAGTTCATATATCGGGTCCATATCAGACGGCTGTCCTGCTACATGAGAGACGAAAATGCCTTTGAGTTTTTTGTGAGCCTCTTTGGCAAGCGTTTGTTCAAGCTTTGTGATATCAATATTAAAATCGTCCGAGTTGATATCAACAAATATCGGTTCGGCGTCAAAATGCCGTACAACTTCTGCCGTAGTCGGAGCGGAATTTACAGAGCAGATAAATTTATCTCCGCGCTTTATGTCAATAGCACACATTGCCAAATGCATCGCTGCTGTTCCATAGTACGTAGCGACAGCGTGTTTTGCACCCAAAAATTTTACTACATTTGTCTCAAACTGGTCTATCTTTGAAGGTTTGCCGCCCTCTAAAACCTCGTTAATATACGTAAATTCCAACTCATCAATCAATGGCTTGTAAAACGGTATCTCCTTCATAAAAACACCCTCCATAAAAATAATTTCTACCTTATAGTAGACAATTAGATTGTACTAAAACAACCATTAATTAATTCTTTTAAAAAATAAAAATAGCTATCATTACAAAATATTTTTATTTAAAAAAATGCGCTACCATATTTTACCGCAAAAAAAGGAGTACAAGATGTTCAAAATATTATCAAAACCGATGGGAGTATTGGAAACAAACTGCTATATAGTCTATCTGCCAGAGGGTGAGATTATCATAGACCCAGGGATTGATGCGGTTGAATGGGTAGTGCAAAATACGCAAAATCCTTTGGCGATATTGAATACTCACGGACATTTTGACCACGTTTGGTCTAATCATGAGTTGCAAACTCAACTAAAAGTCAAACTCTACACGCCAAAATCCGATGTTTTTATGTTGCAAAATGACCCATTCGGCTATGGAATGCTCACGTCCATACCTGATATTGAGGTAGAAAAAGACGCAAAATTTGAAATAGGCGGCACGCAAGTAGAGTTTATTCATTTTCCAGGACATACGCCTGGATGCAGCGCAATAAAGATAGGAGGCGCGCTTTTCAGCGGAGATTTTGTATTTAAAAACTCCATAGGAAGGACGGATTTTCCATACAGTTCACCCGAAGATATGAAGAAAAGTATCTTGAAATTTTTAAAACTTTCTGAGGATTGGAAGATTTATCCCGGACACGGAGGAAGCACAAGCGTAAAAATCGAGCAAAAAAATATGCCCTCATGGCTTGAGTATCTCTAAATACGTTTTTGGCGCAGTTCACCTCCTCCGTCTTGCTCCAACGCACTCATCTTATCGCGCAAATGACACACCTAATTTAGACTATGAAATTATGTAGTTTGCGGTTATCTCATCGCGCAAAGACAACTTCTCCTCATGCGCGACGATAAGCCTCAGTCCAAAT